>JAZKFK010000191.1:0-5672 GCA_040386475.1 Pseudomonadota bacterium
TGGACCCATTGCAGGCCTGGCTCGACCAGCAGCGCGCCCAATGGGAAGCGCGCCTGGGCCGCCTCGACGCTTTCGTAATGCAGCAACAGAAGGATCAGGACCAATGACGCATCAGGCCTCCAACCATCCGGCAGATCGCACCATGGTGCTGGAACACACCATCGCCGCACCGCGCACTGCCGTGTGGGGCGCATGGATCAACCCCGAAACCTTGCCGCAGTGGTGGGGACCGGATGGCTTTTCGTGCCGCACTGCCCGGATAGACCTGCGCAGCGGCGGCGAATGGCTGTTCGACATGATCGGCCCCGATGGCACCGTTTATCCCAACCACCACCGCTATGTGGAAGTACGCCAGCCGGACTACATCGCTTACACCCTGCTGTGGGGCGAGGACGGCCCCAAGCACGCCGATGCCACGGTCACGCTGGAGGAAGTGGACGGCGGCACCCGCGTAACCATAGCCATGGTTTTCATCACGCCGAAAGAATTCGAAGAGGCCAAAGGCTTTGGTGCGATCGAACTGGGGCAGCAAACTTTGGGCAAGCTGGCGCGCTTCATAAAGGCAAAATAGTCTTGCAGCGTCGCTTCATCGCATGCAAGTCTCCAATCGCCCCTAACTTGGGAACCTCGGCGGCCACTGCTCATCCAGCGAATGGATGGGACAAACCAGTCCCGGCCCTCGGGGAATGAAATTGCGCTTGCCACCTCCGGTTCTTGCGGAACTGGTAGCGGCAAGCGGCTCGCAAAGGAGATTTGCCATGCGTGTTACCTATAAGTCGCCTGCCCTTCTGCTGGCAGCCGCTGCGTCGGTCGCCATCGCCACACCGGCACTTGCCCAGCAGTGGAACTCTGCTGAAGGAACGACCGTTACCGTTACTGCCGACCTGCCTAACGATCTGTCCACCCTCACCGAAGGGCCGGAGCTTGAGGGTTATGTGTCGGCCCGCACCGGCAATCGCGTCCAGATCACCGGTGAGGATGGCCGCGTAACCGAATTCCTGCTCAGCGAGGATACCCAGATCCGCAGCGCCGGCGGTTTCCTGGGCGCCCAGCGCACTGCGCTGACCTCGGACCAGCTTTACAACGGTGTTCCGGTGACAGTCGAAACCCTTAACTGGGAAAACGGTCTGGTCGCCAAGAGCGTTCGCATGCGGAGCCGTGACCTGCGCACCGCCGCAATGATCAACAACGGCACTGCCCAGCGCTTTGGTGAAAACGAGACGGCGATTGCCCGCAATGCCGCCGCCACTGATGCCCTGCGCGCCCGTATGGGCAGCATCGACCAGTACAACATCCGCGGCACCACCGATGTCAACTTCGACACCGGCCGCTGGCAGTTGACCGCCGCCGATCAGGCTGAACTGTGCCGTACCGCGCAGCAGGCCGAGCAGATGGAGAATTCGCTGCTGCTGGTCGTCGGCTATACCGACAATGTGGGCGACGAGGACTTCAACCAGGAACTGAGCGAAAAGCGCGCCGGCCGGGTGGTGAACTATCTGCAGCAGCAGTGCGGCTGGCAGCCGTGGCGCATGCTGACGCCCACCGGCATGGCTATGGCTGATCCGGCGGCTGACAATTCCACGCCCGAAGGTCGCGCTGCCAACCGCCGCGTGGCGGTGAATATCCTGGTCAGCAAGGCAGTCGACGGGATCAACGAGGAAGCCGTGGCTCAGGCCGGATACTGATAGACTTCCATCGTGAAAATTGGGGGAGTGGGCACTTGGTGCCTCCTCCCCCTTTTCATGTGAACTCAGGCAAACTGTTCCCGCAGGGTAAGCTTGCTGACCTTGCCGGTGGCCGTGTGCGGGATCTCCGGCACGAAATGAACCGCATCGGGCAGCCACCAGCTGGCTACCTTGTCTTTCAGGTATTCGAGCACGTCGTTCTGGCTGAGTGACTGGCCGGGCTTGGTCACCACCACCAGCACCGGCCGTTCATCCCACTTGGGGTGCGGCACACCGATCGCAGCGGCCTCGGCCACACCGGGATGACCCATGGCGGCGTTTTCCAGTTCGACCGAGCTGATCCACTCGCCGCCGCTCTTGATCAGATCCTTGGTCCGGTCGGTCAATTGCAGGCTGCCATCGGAGTGGATCACCGCCACATCGCCGGTGGGGAACCACTGTCCCTCGCCCACACAATCCTGCGTGGCCTTGAAGTAGCGGCGCACCACCCACGGACCGCGGACCTGCAGGGCACCCGGAGTGATCCCGTCGCGCGGCAACTCGGTGGCCGGATCGTCAAGATCGACGCAGCGGATTTCCACCCCGAAGGGCGGACGACCCTGCAGCACCTTGCAGCGCACTCGCTGGTCTTCGTCCATCTCGTCCCACCCTGCGGGATCGTGACTAGTGGTGCCGATCGGGCTGGTCTCGGTCATGCCCCAGGCGTGCGCCGGATCGATCCCGGCGGCGAGCAGGCGCCGGACCATCGACGCTGGCGGAGCCGAACCGCCAATCACCGCTCTCTTCAGCGACGGCGGGAACGTGGCCCCAGTGCTGTCGAGGTGCTGGAACATGGCTATGAACACCGTGGGCACGCCGCCGATATCTGTCACGTTCTCGGCATGCATCAGATCGCACAGCACCTTGGGATCGTTGATCGCGCTCAGCACCAGTTTGCAGCCCACCGCCGGGCTGACCCAGGCCAGCCCCCAGCCATTGGCGTGAAACAGCGGCACGATCGGCAGCGCCACGGTGCGCGGGCCATAGGCAAAGACGGCCGTTTGCAGGCCCGACAGCAGGTGCAGCATGTTGCTGCGATGTTCGTACAGCACGCCCTTGGGATCGCCCGTGGTGCCGCTGGTGTAACACAGCAGCGCCGGATCGCGCTCCTCCACCCGGGTCCATTCGTCCGCGCCGTCATGATCGGCCAACAGGGCCTCGTATTCGCCGTTGTCGAGGCAGACATAGCGCTCGATACACGGCCAGCGTGGCTTCAGCGCCTCTACCAGCGGCGCAAACGCGGCATCGTAGAACAGCACCCGGTCCTCGGCATGGGTGACGATATAGGCCAGCTGATCGGCAAACAGGCGCGGGTTGATGGTGTGGATCACTGCCCCCGCACCGATGATGCCATACCACGCGGACAGCTGGTGCGCGTGGTTCATCGCCATCACGCCCACCCGCTCGCCCCTGGCAATGCCCATGGTGCGCAGGGCCTGCGCCAGCCGTTTGGCATCGTGCCGCACTTCGGCATAATTCGACCGGGTGGTGCGGCCATCTGCCCAGCGGGTAACGATCTCGCGGGTGCCATGCTCGCGCGCGCCGTGATCGATCACGTGCGTCAGCACCATATCCCAATCCTGCATGGTTCCCGCCATCAGGCCTTACTCTCCCAGGGCCATCGCGAGCTTTTGCCTTAGGCCACAAGGCGCAGTCTGGCCGCTCCCGTCATCGGACGCAAGGACACCTTGCCCAGTCCCGGCAGCAGTGCCAGCTGGTCCACCAGTTCACCGTGCAGGGCAAAATCGCGCCCCAATCGCAGAACGGGATCCTCCGCTGCGCCGATGGCCAGGTGGACGATGACCTCGCCGTGGCCCGGCTTGCCTTCGGTCAAAAGGCCCGCCAGCCCGCCCAGCCCGTCCACGTCCAGCACTTCGACTTCCAGCAGCATCCGCGCCGCGCCGCTCACCTCGGCCAGCGGCTTCGCACCGCGAATGGTGACGCGGGGCGGATCGTCCGGGCCGGGCTTGTCCAGTTCCACCGTCAGCAGCAGGCACGTGCCATCGGCCACCCAGCGCTGGAAATTGTCGACCAGCCCTTCCTCGAAGCAGGCGGCGCTGAACTGGCCCGAACTGTCCGAGAAGTCGGCGCGCACGAAATCCGCCCCGCGCTTGGTGCGGCCTTTCGAGACGCGCTCTACCATCGCTGCCATGACCGCCTGCGTGCGCCCGCCAGCCACCTCGCCGCCCATCAGCGAGGCATAGGATCGGGCGCCGTGGGCAGAGGCGATCATGCGATACTCGGCCACCGGATGCGCGGCGAAGTAGAACCCGAAGTTCTCTCGTTCCGCAGACATCTGTTCGGCGCGGGTCCACGGGGTGGCCTCGGCCAGGCGGACGGAGGGTTCGGCATGGTCCTCACCGCCGAACAGCCCGGCCTGCCCGCTGGTCCGTTCCCGGCTGGCGGCATCGGCCACGGCGATCAGCATGTCGGCACTGGCCAGCACTCGGGCGCGGTTTGGCTCTAGGCTGTCGAACGCGCCCGCCCCTGCCAGCCCTTCCAACTGGCGGCGGTTCATCGTACCGGCGGGTGACCGGCGGAAGACATCCTCCAGGCTGGCGAAAGGCCCGTTGGCCTCACGCTCAGCCACCAGCTGGTCCATCGCCTTTTCGCCCACGTTGCGGATGCCCGCCAGGGCATAGCGCACGGCATAGCCCTCTTCGGTCGGCTCCACGCTGAACTCGGCTTCCGACGCATTGACGTCAGGCCCCTTCAACGAGACCCCGCAGCGCCGCGCATCGTCCACGAACACGGCCAGCTTTTCAGACTGGTGCATGTCGAAACACATCGAGGCGGCGTAGAATTCTTCCGGATAATGCGTCTTCAACCACGCCGTCTGGTAGCTGAGCACGGCATAGGCGGCCGCGTGGCTCTTGTTGAAGCCATAGCCGGCAAACTTGTCGATCAAGTCGAACAGGGTGTTCGCCTCGGCCTTGGGGATTTGCGACACTTCCAGGCAGCCATCGATGAACCGCTGGCGCTGGGCGTCCATCTCGGCCTGCACCTTCTTGCCCATGGCGCGGCGCAGCAGGTCGGCGTCACCCAGCGAGTAGCCCGCCAGGATCTGCGCGGCCTGCATTACCTGTTCCTGATAGACGAAGATGCCGTAAGTCTCGGCCAGGATGCCTTCCAGCTTGGGGTGCGGAAACTCGATCGGCTCCTCGCCCGCCTTGCGCCGCCCGAACAGCGGGATGTTGTCCATCGGGCCGGGACGATAGAGCGAGACGAGCGCAATGATGTCTTCAAACTTGGTCGGCTTCACCGCGGTCAGCGTGCGGCGCATGCCTTCGGATTCCAGCTGGAACACGCCCACCGTGTCGCCGCGCTTCATCAGGTCGTACACCGCCGGATCGTCCATCGGCAGCGTTTCCAGCACCAGGTTGACCCCGCGCCGCGCCAGCAGGTCCAGCGCCTTGCGCAATACCGAGAGGGTCTTCAGGCCGAGGAAGTCGAACTTGACGAGGCCGGTGTCCTCCACGTGCTTCATGTCGAACTGCGTAACCGGCATGTCCGATCGCGGATCGCGGTACAGCGGCACCAGTTGCGCCAGCGGCCGGTCACCGATCACCACGCCCGCCGCGTGGGTGGAACTGTTGCGCGGAAAGCCTTCCAGCTGCAGCGCCAGGTCCACCAGCCGCTTCACCTCGGCCACGGTCTCATACTCGCGCTTGAACTCGCTCACCCCGTTCAGCGCACGCGGCAAGGTCCACGGGTCGGTCGGGTGATTGGGGATCATCTTGGTCAGGCGATCGACCTGGCCATAGGGCATCTGCAAAATCCGCCCGCAATCGCGCAACACGGCGCGGGCCTTCATCTTGCCGAACGTGATGATCTGGGCAACGTGGTCGTGGCCATATTTAGCCTGCACATAGCGGATCACCTCGCCCCGCCGCGTTTCGCAGAAGTCGATGTCGAAGTCCGGCATCGACACGCGTTCCGGGTTGAGGA
>JAZKFK010000192.1:0-2759 GCA_040386475.1 Pseudomonadota bacterium
CCGATCCAGGGCGACATGGTCCACCCTTACCTCAAGCGTCGCCGGGGGGAGGAACAGGTGCGCATTCCCGCGCCGGGGCCGGAGCATGGCCCGCCGGACGAGCTATCCAGCATTCTCGCGCGCACGCTGGGAGTGCCGATCTTCCAGGAACAGGCGATGAAGATCGCGCTGGATGCAGCCAGGTTCTCCAGCCTTGAGGCCAACCGGCTGCGGAAAGCGATGGCCACCTTCCGCAGCCGCGGCATGGTGGACGAATTGCAGGACATGATGGTGGAGCGGATGGTGGCGCGGGGATACGATCGCGACTTCGCCCAGCGCTGCTTCAACCAGATCAGGGGCTTTGGCGAATACGGCTTTCCCGAAAGCCATGCCGCCAGCTTCGCGCACCTGGTCTATGTGTCCAGCTGGCTGAAATGCCACTTCCCCGCCGCTTTTGCCTGTGGCCTGCTCAATTCGCAGCCGATGGGGTTCTATGCCCCGGCGCAGATCGTGCGCGATGCGCGCGAGCATGGGGTGGCGGTGCTGCCGGTGGATGTGAATTGCAGTGAGTGGGATTGTACGCTGGAAGGGGATGGCCAGGTTTCCCTGCGCCTCGGCCTGCGCCAGGTCGATGGCCTGCCCGAACATGTCGCCGCCGCCATTGTCGCCGCGCGCGAAGATGGTGGGCTGTTCCGCGATGTGGCCGACGTGCGCGAGCGGGCACGGATCGGGCCGGGGCATGTCGAGCGGCTTGCCAGTGCGGACGCTTTCGGTTCGCTGGCGCTAACCCGGCGGCAGGCCCTGTGGGATGCCCGCAGCCTGATCGGCGCGCCCGAACTGCCGCTGTTCGCCCATGCTCGCCGTCTTGATGCTGGCTTGCGCGACGAAGGGGCCGAGAAGGGTCGCGCCGTGCTGCCGCTGATGCCGCTGTCGGAAGAAGTGGTGACCGATTACCAGACCACGCGCCTCAGCCTGAAGGCGCACCCGCTGGCTTTCCTGCGCGCCAGCCTGGCCGAACGCGGATTTGTGCGCGCCAGCGACCTGCGGGATCGCAAGTTCCGCTCAATGGTGCAGGTGGCGGGTGTGGTGCTGATCCGCCAGCGGCCGGGCAGCGCCAAGGGCGTGTGCTTCATCACGCTGGAGGACGAGACCGGGGTGATCAACCTGGTGGTCTGGCCTGACCTGAAGGACAAGCAGCGCAAGGTGGTGATGGGCTCACGCCTTATGGAAGTGCGCGGACGGGTGGAATACGATGACGAAGTGATCCACGTTATCGCCCACCACATGACTGATGCGACCGAGCAGCTCTATACGCTGTCCGACAGCCTGCTGAACGCGCCGATTGCCCGCGCGGATCACTGCAACAATCCATTACCCAGCAAATTTGGGCCCAATAGATTTGGACCGAGTGACAATTTGCGCGAGGTGGCCGACGATCCCCACACTGCTGCTGCGGCCGCAGCCGCCATCGATCCGTGGGAGCCGCCCGGTCCCGGCAACCGCGAGTGCGGCTTCCATGATCCCAACACCCGCGGCCACCCGCGCAACGTGCGGATCATTCCCCCGTCTCGCGATTTTCACTAGGCATGACCGCGCGCGCTTCCCGCACATTCTCCCCCCACATCGGTTCACTGCGCTTCGACCGGCTCGTGGCCCTGCTGTTGGCGATGGCAGCAACGGGGCTGGCGGGGCAGGCATGGCTGCGAGAGCACCCGGAGCATGATCCCTACACGCCGCTGTCGCTGACCCATCCACCGGGCTGGGCTACTGCCTACAAGCTGGCCGCCCTGCGCAGCGACATACCGGCCTGCCGCGCGGTTCTGGAGGAGGGATCGGTGGCGTTCACCGCTTTGGCGCCCAGCGGAGACGACCTGTGCCCGCGCCCCGACCGCACCGTGCCGCAAGGCGGGCTGCTGGCGCCCGCCGCGCCGCAAATGACCTGCCCCGCGCTGGTCGGCTATGAACTGTGGTTGCGCCAGATCGTGCAGCCCGCCGCCCGCGATCTGCTGGGCAGCGAAGTCGTGCGCATCGAGCATCTGGGGACGTACAATTGCCGTCGCATCGGCAATGGCAGTCAAGGCCGATGGAGCGAGCACGCGAGCGGCAATGCCATCGACATAGCCGCCTTCGTGCTGGCCGATGGTGGAAAGATCAGTGTGCTAGATGACTGGCCAGGCGAAGATGCATCGGCGCGTTTCCTGCAGCAAGTGCGGGACGGAGCCTGCGACAGCTTCGGCACGGTCCTCTCACCCGATTATAACGCTGCCCATGCCGACCACCTGCACCTGGACCAGGCCGATCGCATGATGAGTAGCTACTGCCGCTAGCCGCCGCCGATTGGGCCGGTTGGCGAGTCGCATCGCTGGGTGACAGACTTAAGCGCACCGCACAAAAGAAAAGCCCCCGCCGAGGCAGGGGCTAAACTTTTTCCAGGGTAAGCGCGAAGCTTACGGGCTGGCGGGAAGGTCGTTACCCTTGCCGTTGGTGATCAGCACGATGATACCGGCCGCCAGAAGGGCGAAGATAACAACGAGCCAAGCGTCGTCGATAGCAGCTTCGCTTTCGCCGATTGGCGAAGCAGTGCGATCGGCCGACTCGAACGCGATCGGAGCAGCCGTAGCGGCGACCGACGAGAGCGTAACTGCACCGGCAAGAACCGTGCTTCCGATAATTTTCTTGATCATCCTACCTCACTCGCTTCGCTGAAGAGTAAATACTGCGGTCAACCAAGGTCTTACTGCACTGCGGAATGTTTCGTCAAGTTCCAACAAGCATTAAAA
>JAZKFK010000193.1:0-3550 GCA_040386475.1 Pseudomonadota bacterium
CCGTTATCCCCGGAGCCTGTGCAAATTAACCCTGACCTTGCCGCGATTTGTGGTTAAGATTGTTTCACTGGGCGAATCCGCAGGTCATACCGGTGGCAACGCCCAGCAATGGTTCTGGTGGATCAACGCTTATAAGGATCGCCCGGCACGTGACCGCGCCTGTTCGCTTTCCCCGCTTTTTCGTCACGGCGCCTGCGCCGTGTCCCTACTTGCCGGGCAAAACCGAACGCAAGGTGTTCACCGAGCTGAAGGGCCCGCACGCTGACCAGTTGCACGATGCGCTCAGCCGCATCGGTTTCCGCCGCAGCCAGACGGTGGCCTATCGCCCTTCGTGCCTGGATTGCCGCGCTTGCGTTTCGGTGCGCGTGGCGGCGGACGAATTTGCCCCATCGGGTACCCAGCGGCGCATTGCCCGGCGCAATGCCGACCTGATCGTGACCGAATGCCGCCCCTGGGCCACGGGGGAACAGTTCGCCCTGCTGCAAAAGTATCTCGCCAGGCGCCATCCCGGCGGCGGCATGGCGGCGATGGACGAAGTCGATTTTGCCGACATGGTGGAACATACCTCGGTCTCGAGCTTTGTGGTTGAGTATCGCGAGCCTGATGCCGATGGAAAGCCGGGGCGGCTGGTGGCCGCCTGCCTGACCGATCGGCAAGCCGATGGCCTTTCGATGATCTACAGCTTCTATGATCCCGATTATGGGCTGGAGCATGAGGGGCGCGGCGGTCTTGGCAATTTCGTCATCCTCGATCACATCCGCCTGGCGGTCAGCGCCGGGCTGCCTTACGTCTATCTCGGCTATTGGGTCGCCGGTTCGCCGCGCATGCAATACAAGGTCCGCTTCCGCCCGCTGGAGCAGCTTGGCCCCGATGGCTGGAGCCGCATGAGTGATGCGGAGCAGGCGGCGCATATTGCCCAGGTCAGCGCGCAGGCAGGTGCAGGCCGTCCAGATGCGGAAGGCGGCTCCAAGGATGGAACGCTTGGCGGCCAGCATACCTACAAGTTCGCCTGATTTTCCTGCCGTTTTGACCGCGCTGCGGCGCACGGTAAGGGGTGGGTTGTGCCTGTCAGTCAGCCTGGGGCTTGTCGTTCAGGCTCCGCTGGCGCTGGCGCAGGATCTTGACGCAGCGGACGAACTGGAAGCCCTGATCCCCGATGAAGGGGTGACCGATGCCGCTGCCTGGGCGGCGCTGGGCGCGGGCGAGGCGCCCGTCGACGAAGCCACCGAAGACGCGCGCGACGAAGCCGCCGAGGCCGATTTTGCCGCGCTTGAAGCCGAGCTGGAGCAGCAGGCCGCAGCGGGCGAGGGCCAGGATGCCGCGATGCTGGCGATCGATGATCCATCCGATCTCTCGATCCCACCTATCGAGCAGCTGGAGGCTGATGGCGAAGCGATCGAATTCGTCACCTTCGACAATGTGGTGCCGCCAATCCCTGCGGGCACCGAGGAGGTGCTGTCGAGCGAACTGGTGCTGGTGTTCCCCACTGAGAACGCGCTGTTCCCCATTCGCGATGAATTCCTGGCGCGCTTCAAGGATTTGTCGGCCGTGGCCGATCTGGATGATGATGGCAGTCAGGCCATGTTGGCCGCTCAGGCCCGCAGCGATGAGGAACTGCTGGACCGAATGCTGCGCGTCTATGGCTATTTCGATGCCCAGGTGATCCGCTCGGTCAGCGCGCCTGAAGCTGGCGAAAGCGCCGATGCCAACCGGGCAATCGCGCGGTTCGATGTGATCCCCGGCCCGCGCTATACCGTGGGCGCGGTGGACATGGGGCAAGTGGCGCAGGCCGGGGCGGACGAAGCTGCCTTGCGCGCCAGCTACAAGGTCAATCCCGGCGATCCGCTGTCGATCGATGCCATCGCCGACGGCCGCTATCTGGTGGATATCGAACTGGGTGAGCGCGGCTTCCCGTTCGCCGCCATCGCCGACCCCTCGCTGCTGGTCGACCATGCCCGGCAGGAAGGCGACGTGACGCTGCCGGTAACGCCGGGTGGACGCTACAACTTCGGCAATGTGACCAGCAATGACGAGCGGTTCCTGTCCAGCGAACATCTGGCCGATATTGCCGAATTTGCGTCCGGCGACCTGTACCAGCGCAGCCTGGAACTGGACCTGCGCCGCGCGATCCAGTCCACCGGCCTTGTCGGATCGGTCACCTTGACGCCGGTGGAAGTGGCGCCGCCAGTGGGCGACCAGCCAGGCACGGTAGACATGGCCGTGGCGATCACCCGCGCTCCGCTGCGCACCATCGAAGGATCGGTGGGTTATGGCAGCAGCGAAGGCATTCGCCTGGCTGGCGCGTGGGAGCACCGCAACCTGTTCCCGCCCGAAGGCATGCTGCGGGTGCGCGGTGTGGCGGGCACGCAGGAACAGCTGGCGGGCGCCACGGTGCGGTTCAACAACTTCCACGGCCGCGACCGGGTACTGACCTTCGATGCCTATGCCAGCAACATGAACAACGATGCCTTCGATGCCGAGATGGTTTCGCTGATCGGCACGTACGAGCAGTTGAGCACGCTGCTGTTCCAGCGGCCGCTGTCGTATGGTGTGGGGCTGGAACTGGTGGTCACCAACGAGCGGGACGAGCGGATCAAGATAACGCCGCCGCCCCCGCGCGAGACTTACCTGATCGCCGCCTTGCCGCTGCATGCGCAATGGGACACCAGCGACGATCTGCTGAACCCCACCGAAGGCTTCCGCGTACGCGGCGCGATTTCGCCCGAGTATTCGCGGTTTGACGAAACCAATTCCACGTACCTCAAGGTGCAGTTCGACCTCTCGTACTACCAGACGATGAGCGAAGACGTGGTGCTGGCCGGGCGGGCGCGGCTGGGATCGATCTACGGGGCAGAACTGGTCAACATCGCTCCCTCGCGCCGGTTCTATGGCGGCGGCGGCGGATCGGTGCGCGGCTATGGCTATCGCGCCATCGGCCCGCGCGATGTGCTGGGCGAGCCCAATGGTGGGCGCTCGCTGGTGGAATTGTCGGTCGAGGCGCGGATCAAGACCGGGATGTTCGCCAATGCGCTGTCGGTGGTGCCGTTTGCAGATTTCGGCAGCGTAGCGCGCGGCAGTACGCCGGATTTTGCCGCGCTGCGCACCGGGGTGGGCGTGGGCGTGCGCTATGACACCGGCTTCGGGCCGATCCGCGTGGACGTGGGCGTGCCGCTCAACCGCCAGCCGGGCGATGCGCCGGTGGCGGTCTATGTCGGGCTGGGACAGGCCTTCTGATGGCCGACGAGCCGATCATCATCGACGACCCCGTCGCGCCGCCGCCGCACCGGCCGCTGGCGTGGTTGCGTGCAGTGGGGCGCTGGGCGGGGCGGCTGGTGCTGCTGCTGGTGGTGGCCGTGCTCGGCTTCGTCGCCTTCCTGCACACGCCGCCGGGGCGCGACCTGCTGCTGGACCAGATCGCCGCTTATGCACCCGCCTCCGGCTTGTCGATCGAAGTAGGCGACATCGAAGGCTCGATCCTGTGGAGTGCCACGCTGACCGACGTGAAGGTGCGCGATGCCGATGGCACGCTGTTTGCGCAAGTGCCGCGAGT
>JAZKFK010000194.1:0-2322 GCA_040386475.1 Pseudomonadota bacterium
ACCCACGCCAGCGGGGCAATGGGGCGGGGGATGGAGGCCGCAGCCGCCGTCATCCCGGTCAGTCCTTGTCCTCGCGGTCAATGCGCACGCCGTACAATTCCATGCGGTGGTCAACCAGCCGGTAGCCCAGCTTCTCGGCGATGACTTTCTGCAAGGCCTCCAGTTCAGGATCGACGAATTCCACCACCTTGCCGCTTTCGACATCGATCAGGTGATCGTGATGGGCTTCGGGCGCGGCCTCATAGCGGGCGCGGCCATCGCCGAAATCGTGCCGGTCGAGGATGCCCGCTTCCTCGAACAGGCGCACGGTGCGGTAAACCGTGGCGATCGAGATCTTAGGATCGATGGCGCTGGCCCGCTCGTGCAGGGCCTCCACGTCGGGATGATCGGTGGCATCGGACAGCACGCGGGCGATCACCCGCCGCTGGTCGGTGATGCGCAGGCCGCGCTCCGCGCACAGGGCTTCAAGGTCGATCGACTGGTGCAAGCCTCAGGCTCCGATGGTTCGCAAAATAAACACGCCCCGCCACTATGGAAGCGGCGGGGCGTCATTTCAACCGGCTTGGCGTGCACGGCGCCTTATAGGCATTTGGCCGCGGGGTCAGACCACCTTCTTGCGGCGACCACGCAGCTGGCCAGGCTTGCGGCCAAGGCCGATCTTCTTGGCCAGTTCGCGGCGCTTTTCGGCATAGTCGGGCGCGACCAGCGGATAATCGTTCGGCAGGCTGAAGCGGGCGCGATACTCATCGGGCGACAAGCCATGATCGGTGGACAAGTGGCGCTTCAGCATCTTCATCTTGGTGCCGCATTCCAGGCACACGATGTGATCGTTCTTGATCGACGAGCGGACCGAAACCGCGGGTTCCCGGCGAGCTTCAACCACGGGGGTGGCGCCAAGGCCGGCCAGCGCGCCATAAACGCTTGAAATCAGCGAAGGCAGCGCCGCACCATCGATATTGTTGTTTGCGACATGAGCGGTAACGATGTCTGCTGTTAGCGTTATCAGCATCTCGCTGGAGTTGTTGTCTGTCATAATCTTCGTCCAACCTGTGTTTACTTGGCGACCTGTTTTGTTTTTATCACCACAGCCGTTTGCGAACGGGGGCACCTTGCTTTTGCACCATTGCGAGGGTGATGCAAGAGGTGCATTTCCTCCCACGCAGGATTTTTCCTGCGATTTTACTTAAGAATCTATGCGCGAATAGGTCAACGCATCGAACGGTCCCAGACTGCCCGAGCGGTAGTAGTTGGGGCGGCGACCAACTTGGCTGAACCCGTGCGCCAGATACAGCGCTTCTGCCGGATTGCCTGCGCGCATCTCCAGGAACTGCCGCGCCACGCCTTTGGCTGCCGACATGGCCAGGAACTGGCGCATCAGCGCATGGCCAAGGCCGCGCCCGCGCGCCCACGGCGCCACCGCGATCAGCAGCAACTCCTCCTCGTCCATGACCTGGCGGGACAGCGTGAAACCGGCAGCATCTTCGGCGCTTTCAGGCAGGCGGCCATCACCATCCAGCAGCACGAAATCGGTGTGCGGCATGATCAGCGCATCGCCCACCTGGCGGCGGTTCCACGCCTCGCCATAAACGGGATCGAAGGCCGCTTCCATCACCGCCATGATCCCGTCGAGCGAGTCCATCACCCTTGGGGTACCGCTTGCGGCAGGCGGGCATCGGGCGCGCGACCGTAGATCGGGGCAAGATCGGCCAGCAGCAGGGCGGCAGGGATCAGCAGCGTGCAGCGGGCATCGGGCAGGATGTTGAGCGCGTGGCCGCACAGGCCGGCCATTTCCACGGCCTTGCTGCCGACGATTAGCGGATGGGCTGGCCGAATGCTGGCAACGGCAGGAGAAAGCGAGACAAGGGCATCTTCGGGCAAGCCATCTGCGGCAAAATCCTGCACAAACCACTCACCGTGGCCGCCCGTGGTGCACACGGTCACGGGAACCTCGCCGTATCCCGCGCGGCCCATCGCCGCCAGCAGCGCCAATGTCGGGTAACCCTGCACCTGCGCGCCCCAGGCGAGTCCCAGCGCGCGCGCGGCTGCCAGGCCGATGCGCACCCCGGTGAAGCTGCCCGGTCCTAGCGAGACGAGAATGCGCGTTGCCCGGCCCTTGTCCGGCAAGGCGGCGATGGCGGGGACGAGGTGTTCGGCATGGCCACGCCCGATCAGCGAATGCCAGTGAGCAATCGGATGCCCGTCATCGAACAGCGCGACAGAGCAGGCCTCGGTCGCGCAATCTATCGCCAACGTGCGCATCAGACAGGCGCGTCAGAGCACGCGGTTGAACAGGGCGAAATCCGGGCGCGGCAGGCGCGGGTG
>JAZKFK010000195.1:0-2218 GCA_040386475.1 Pseudomonadota bacterium
TCGTGGCTGCCGGGCCGGTGACCAATATCCTGATCGCGGTGGCCATCTTCGCCGCTTTCTTCATGGCTTATGGCAAGCCGGTTGCGGCCGATCCCGCGCAGGAAAACTTCGTCGTCGCGTTTGCGGAAAACTCGGCCGCGCGCGAGGCGGGCGTCCGCGTGGGTGACCGCATCGTGGCCATTGATGGCGAGCGGCTGGCCAATTTCACCGAGCTGCAGCAGCGCGTGTTCCTGTACCCCAACCGCCAGTTCGCCGTGACCGTGGAACGCGGCGAGGGTGAGGTGACGATCCCTGTCACCAGCCGGTCAACCGAGATTACCGACAAGTTCGGCAATGAAATGACCATCGGCCTGCTGGGCATCGAAAGCCGCCCGACAGAGCGGCGCTTCGAACGCGTTGGCCCGATCGATGCGCTTGGCATGGCGGTGGTCCAGTGCGTGGATGCGGCGCGCATGATGGTGACCGGAATCGTGCAGATTTTTGCCGGCGATCGTTCGGTCAAGGAACTGGGCGGACCGATCACCATGGCCCAGCTTTCGGGCCAGCAACTGAGCCTGGGGTGGCCCGAGTTCGTCAGCTTCCTGGCCTTCATCTCGCTTAACTTGGCGTTCATCAACCTGCTGCCAATCCCGGTGCTCGACGGCGGGCACCTGGCTTTCTACGCGGCAGAAGCGATCCGCCGTAAACCCGCCAGCGCCCGCAGTCAGGAACTGGCGTTCCGCACCGGCCTGGCTCTCGTGCTCGGCCTCATGCTGTTCGTCACGATGGTGGACATTGCCAAGTTGCCCCTTTTCGGCGGCTAGCCGGCGGTTAGGGCCAGAACGAGTGGGCCAATAGCGAGTGTGGGGGAAAAGGACGCAACTGGCCCTGCTAACCCGGCCTGATCGCTTGATCATGCCGATGGCATCGGGCAAGGGGCGGCTTTCTTCTCGCGGATACAGGTATTGCCGCCCGGCCAGTGCGCCGGGCACGGTTGCGGGAACAAGAACGCTGATGGCGTTGGGAATGGACGGATGATGAGTTCCACGGCGAAGACCACGACAGCCGCACATTATGCCGCTGCCTTGCTGGGATGCACCATCCTGGCGGGCCTGCCGGTGGCTGTTATGGCGCAAGACGTCCAGGCCCCCGCTGCCGCCCCGGCGGCTCCGGCTGCGCCCGCTCCGGCGGTGACCCCGGCAGAGCAGGGCGAAGTGATCCGCACCATCGCCGTGGCCGGTGCCCAGCGGCTGGAGGCGGAAACGATCCTCAGCTATGTCCAGCTGCGCCCCGGCCAGATCTACACCCCCGCCCGGGCCGACCAGGCGCTGGTTGACCTTGCCGCGACCGAACTGTTTGCCGATTATTCCATCGCCAACAATTCCGGCAACGTGGTCATCACGATCACCGAAAACCCGATCATCAACCGCATCATCCTGGAAGGCAACCGCCGCCTGGATGACGAGAAGATCATGGACGAGGTCAACCTTGCCCCGCGCCAGATCTTCACCCGCAGCCGCGTGCGCGCCGACGTGGCCCGCATTATCGAGCTGTACAAGCGCCAGGGCCGCTATGCCGCCACGGTCGAGCCGCAGATGGTGCAGCTGGAACAGAACCGCGTCGACGTGATCTTCCAGATCAGCGAAGGCCCCAAGTCGCGCGTGCGCCAGATCAACATCATCGGCAACGAGGCGTTCTCCGATGGTGACCTGAAGGGTGAGATGGTCACGCAGGAATCGGGCCTGCTGAAGATCTTCAGCAGCAACACCAGCTACGATCCCGATCGCCTGCAATACGATCAGCAGAAGCTGCGCCAGTTCTACCTGACCAACGGCTATGCCGATTTCCGCGTCGTTTCCGCCGTGGCCGAACTGACGCCCGACAAGCGCGACTTCATCATCACCTACGTGGTGGAAGAGGGTGAACGCTACAAGTTCGGCAACGTGGAAGCCGTCAGCCAGCTGCGCGATTTCGACAGCGAGTTCCTGACCGCCGCGATCGGCGTGAAGGAAGGTGAATGGTACAACGCAGAGCTGGTTGACAACACCATCGAGCAGATCACCGAAACCGCCGGCGCGTTCGGCTATGCCTTCGCGCAGGTCCGTCCGGAATTCACCCCCAACCGGGAAGAGCGCACGATGGATGTGCGCTTCACGCTGACCGATGCACCGCGCGTCTATGTCGAATCGATCGACATCAACGGCAACACCATCACGCAGGACAAGGTGATCCGCCGCGA
>JAZKFK010000196.1:0-3405 GCA_040386475.1 Pseudomonadota bacterium
CGGCTCGAAGCTGTCGAGAAACCCCTGCAGCGTGGTCGCAGTGATGCAGTTGGCGGCGGAATGGGCGAGTTCGACCGGGATTTTCGAGGACAGCTCCTCAACCGACCGATCGAGCGCTGCATCCACCTTGAACAGGGTGTAGGGCGCATTCTTCACGCGGGAAGCGCGTGCCAGCATGTCGGCATCGAGGCCGGAAACGAAAGCCCCCAGCCGTGCAGGGTGGATGCCAGCGATCACCGCATCCTTGGCGCGGAATTCCTCACCATCGACACTGCGCAGGCCGACCGCGCGGCCGCTTTCCACGATCACGCTGTCGATCTTGGTGTTACAGCGGATTTCGCCGCCATAATCGGTGATGCAGTCGGCCAATGCCTGGCTAAGCGAACCGCTGCCCTTGGTCGGGAAGCCCACCGGATAGAAATGTACCAGCAGGATCATGATGATCAGGCCGAAGCCGGTACCCATGTCATCGGGGAACTGCAGGATACCCTCTGATACCCATTTCAGCAGATGGATCTTCAGGATGTCGGTTTCGAACAGTTCATCGACAATCTGCAGCGGGCTGCGAAACATCAGGTCGAGCATGCGGCGCCCGTCCTCGTTCGATTCCATCATCGCCATGAACGGGCCCATGCCGATCGGGACGTTGAACATGCCCTGCAGCAGCATCGGCATCATCCGCGCGCCCCAGTTAACGAATTCGCGGTAGGCGTCCGCATCTTTCTGCGAATACCGGGCGATCTCCTGGCAGGTCTTGTCGACATCGACATAGGTCAGGAAATGGCGGAAATCCTTGAGCAGCAGGCCCATCGGCGCTTCGGGGTAGAAGTAATCGAGGCCGTATCTGGACTTCAGCCCCAGCTCGTCATTCACCAGCAGGGGGTTCGCCTGGATCATGCCGTGCATGGCCGAATGCTTGTTGTGGAAGAAGCCCGGCGCGGTGCGTTCCAGGGTGACTGCGCCGCCGCCGATGAAATCCTTCATCTCCAGCACCAGCACTTTCTTGCCCGCCTTGGCGAGGTAAGCCGCGGCGCCCAACTGGTTATGGCCTGCACCCATGACGACGATATCGGGATTGCTCATGCGTGGTCTCCGAAAAAGCTGCGGAATTGGGCGATGCCGGGGACGTGGCTGGCGCAGCCGCCGTCGCTGACCAGCACCTGGCCGGTGATATTGCGGGCCGCGTCGCTGGCGAGAAAGGCGATGGCCTCGGCGATGTCTTCCGGCTCCCCCAGCCGGTCACGCAGGGTCTCGGCTTCGACGGCTTCGCGCAAGGGTGGCGGGAAAGCCTCCTGCAGCGCCGCCGTCATGGTCATGCCGGGGGCGACGGCATTGCAGCGCACGCCGGCCTTGCCGTGGCTGGCTGCTATCGCGCGGGTCAGCTGGATCAGGGCGGCCTTGCTGCTGGAATAGGCCGCCTGGATCATGTGTCCCTGCAATGCGAGATTGCTGACCGTGTTGACGATATTGCCCCGCGTAGCGCGCAAATGCGGCAGAGCCGTGCGGCAAGCGATCATCGTCCCGCGAAGGTTGACCGCCATGACGCGGTCCCACAATTGCGTGCCCATATGTTCAACGTCGCCATCCAGCGGGGCCAGCGTGGGATCAAGCAGGGCGGCAGTGTTGTTGAGGATGTCGAGCCGCCCGAACGATGTGACGGCTTGCACCACCATCGCCTCGATTGAGACTTCGCTTTCAAGGTCGAGCGGGATGGCGATCGCGCCGGGCAGTTGGGCTGCCAGTTCGGTCGCCCGGTCAAAGGCAATATCGGCCAAGGCGACGCGCGCCCCGCGCATGGTCATCAAACTGGCCGTGGCAATACCGATCCCGCCTGCTCCGCCCGTGATGATCGCTGTCTTGCCGTCCAGCCTGATCGCATCGACTGCCATGTGCCGCCTCCCTTCACGGGATCGCATCGGCCCCGTCTTGGCAGCGGCATAGGATGACGGCACAAGGGGGTGAAGACGGCACTTTTTTGTGCCTTGGGAGGGGTGCGCTTTGCCAAGCGGCACGCAAGACGAGATTGATCCCGCCATCGCGATGCGCATTGCCGCGCTGAGCGAGGAAATGCAGCGCAATGGCGGCGAGCGGGACGATCCAGTGCGCAGCATCATGGGCCTGCTGGGCGATCGCTGGTCCGCGCTGATCCTGCTGGTGCTGGCGACCGGCGAGTGGCGCCACGCCGACTTGCGCCGCACCACGGCGCGGCTGTCTTCAGAGCAGGCGATCTCGCAGCGGGTGCTGACGCTGAAGCTGCGCAGCCTTGAGCGCGAAGGCCTGGTGGCCCGCCATGCCACCGCTGATGTGCCGCCCAAGGTCAGCTATTCGCTCACTCCATTGGGCCGGGAGCTGCATGGCGAAGTGCGCCGACAGATTGACTGGATCAGCCAGCGGCGCTCGGTGATCGAAAAGGCCCGCAGGGCGTTTGACGAAGACGCCTGATTCCCGCTCAATCGAGCTGCTGGTGCGCGCGGAACTCCACTGCCATCCGGCCATGCACCAGCTCATTGCCTGCCCGCGTCGGTCCATACAGATCCTGGGCCACGGTGCGCAACTGGCCGATCATCCACTGGATCGCAAAGTCGTTGCGATTGGTCACGTGCCACTGCACGGCCTCGCGAATTGGCGGGATATCGAAGGGAACCTCGCACCAGGCTAGCGGCAGGTTGCGGCACAGCCGCTCAGCGAGCTTGCGGTGCATCGTGGCGATCCGATTGGTGCCCATCAGGATGCCGGGAACCGACAGGAAGGTAGGGGCCACCACATCGATTTTGCGGCTGCGCTTCTGGCGTCTGAGAAACCAATCCTCGAACGCGGGCACGCGGCTCCGGCCAAACCGGGTGGTCACGTGGCGCAGTTCGAAATAGTCATCGGCACCGATCGGACCTTTAAGGTGCGGATTGTTGGCATCGCCCACGATCACATAGCCATCCTCCCACAGCGTCTCGCTGGGATGTTCGGACGACAGGGCGAAATCCACGCTGACCAGAAGATCGATCATTCCGCGTTCCAGCGAATCGATAGGCTTGCTGGCCATTTGCTGGATTTCGAACCGCATCAATGGCGCAAGGTTTTCCATCCGCGCCAGTGCATCGGCCAGCAGCACCTCGGTGGAATAGTCCGAGGCCATGATGCGGATCTGCCGATCACAGGTTTCGGGCTCGAATTCAGGGGCAACCGCAATCGTGGTGCGGATCTGTTCGAGCACCAGGCGAACCGGCTCGATCAGCTCTTCCGCGCGGGGCGTGAGGATCATCTGCCGACCCTTCAGCACCAGCAGGTCATCTTCGAAATAGTCGCGCAGGCGCCCCAGGGCACTGGAGGTAGCCGATTGCGAGAGGCACAGCCGATCAGCGGCAAGCGAGACACTGCGCTCCTCGAGCAGGATGTCCAGCGCCACCAGCA
>JAZKFK010000197.1:0-2732 GCA_040386475.1 Pseudomonadota bacterium
GTGATGCCAGGCTTCACCATGTGCCGTTCGGCGTAATAGGGCAGCTGTTCCTCAAGATCGTCGACGAACTTGGGTACTTCGGGGCGCGGGCCGACAAAGCTCATGTCGCCCTTCAGCACGGTCCAAACTTGCGGCAGCTCGTCGATCCGCAGCTTGCGGATGATCGCGCCCACGCGAGTGATGCGCGGATCGCGTTCCTGCGCCCACTTCGGACCATCCTTTTCGGCATCGCTGCGCATCGAGCGCAGTTTGATCAATTCGAACGGTTCACCATACAACCCCACCCGCTTCTGGCGGAAGAACGCCGGACCCTTGCTTTCCAGCTTCACCAGCAGAGCGAACAGCACCACCACTGGCAGGCTGATAACCAGCAGCAGCAAGCTGGCGACGGTGTCGAACACGCGCTTGATCGTGCTGGAAAGCACCCGCGCGCTGGAAAATCCGTCGGAAAAGATCAGCCAGCTCGGGTTGAGCGTATCGAGGTCAACCCGGCCGGTCTCGCGCTCCATGAAGCTGGAGAAATCGTTGACATGGGCGCCCAGCGTCTTGATCCGCAGCAGATCTTTCAGCGGCAGCGCATTGCGCCGTTCTTCCAGTGCCAGCACCACTTCGGTCGCGCCCAGTTGCGCGACATGGGCCGAGAGATCCTCGATCCCTGTGCGGGGGACAGCGTTGCTCACCAGTGGCTCGCCGACGCTCATCTTGACAAAGCCGACCACCACGAAGCCGCTTTCGGGCCGCTCGCCGATCTGCTGCAAGCGCGAGGCCCTGTTGCCTGCGCCGAGCACCAGCACCCGGCGGCGGAAGGCCGCGGCACCAAGCAGGCTGTTGATGATCAGGCGGTTGAGCATCAGCGCAATGATGCTGAGGCCCATTCCGTAAAGCAGCGTGGAGCGCCAATAGGTCGAACCCGGCAGCACAAAGTCGATAAATGCCAATGCCAGCACGGACAGGCTGACGGCAACCAGCAGCCGCGCGGCGGCAAAGCGCATCGAGCGCAGCGAATCGGGGCCGAACACACCCACCGCCACCATGGCCAGGATAGTGGTCACCGATACGATCACCAGCGACGGCAGCCGCTCAAGCAGCGGAACCGCACCCATATCGATCTGCGCGGCCCGCAAGGTCCAGGCAAGATTGTGTGCCGCCAGCAGCAGCACGACGTCAATCAGGCCCAGCAGCAGAACCGCGTGCGGTACGTAGTGTTTAAACAGTCTTACCATCGTCCCAGTCGGCCACGCCCACCCCGAATATGGTGGACATGAACCGACTAGCGACGAGTGATGAAATGTCGGTAAACTTTACAGGTCTTGTTTGATACCGGGCGCCCTTATTCGGCGACGTTGTCGACGGCATTCTCGACAGCGGCACCGGCGTTGGTGGCGGCTTCGCCCACGTTGTCCGCTGCGTTGCCGACTGCATCGGCGGCACCAGCGACAGCATCATCCTTGGCGATTTCCGCATCACCCATGCGGTCGAAAGCAAAGAAGGCCACCGCTCCCAGAACGAGGACTGCGATCAGACCGATCCACAGGCCGCCGCCACTCTTGCCTGACGTCGGCTCGCCGTCACGAATGATCGTGGTGCGGGTCGTCGGCTCGCCATTAGTCGTTTCAACGATGTGTTCGGTTTCCATGAATCAGCTCCTCTATTGCGTGCCCCATAAATGTTGTGCTGACCCGTTGGTTCCGCTTTCGGTGACCAAACCGAGGGGCGAGACAGAGAAGCTGGCATTAACCATTTTGGTCAGACTGGTGGTTAATCACTCGGTATTACTGGCCTTTTCATGGCACAGCTTAGCAAACCGGCAATTCCGGCGAAGATGTATCGCAATTTCGCTATCGTCACCATCGCGCTGACGGCGTGTCTTGCGCTGTTTGCCGATGGTGCCTCAAACTCCGGGGATGCAGTGGCTGAGAGGCCCAGCCAGCGTGCAAGCACATCGCCTCGCGCCAGCAGCACACCCCGCTATGGCCAGGCGCGTTTCCAGACCGGCAATACGGTGGAGGTATCGGATGGCTTTTGGGAAAGCGCAGACGTAAGCCAATCGATCAGACGGTCAAACTCCGGACGCCAGAACATCAGCGCCATCTCCACCATTGGCGCCACCGAGGTTGCCGCATCCGGTTCCGAGAATGCCGGGTTCACTCGCTCCTACCTCGCCAGCCTTACCGACGAGGAGCTGGAGGAACTGATAGAACAGTTGCGCGCGGGCGGGGTGGAAGATCCGGCAGTCCGGCAGCAGGTAATGATGCTGCTGGAAACGAGCGCCAGGCGCCGCGCTGGACGCGCGACCACTCTGGAATGAGCAGCGACGCGGCAGGATAATGCTGCTGGTACCCCTGGCCGGACTCGAACCGGCACTTCATAGAAACTCGATTTTGAGTCGAGCGCGTCTACCAATTCCGCCACAGGGGCACTGGGCAAGGCCGGCCTCTAGCCGCGCCATTTGAATCGCACAAGATGCCGTCGGCGTTCTTGTGCGCGTTCTGTCCGCGCTATCGCTTCGCTGCTTTAGCGCGTTCCGTCCGCGCTATCGCTACGCTGCCTGAGCGCGGGTTACTTGACCGCAGTGGCGATGATCTTGTGCAGGCGCGAGTGCACGGTGTCGTTGCCGGCAATGACCTGCGCATCGCACACCGGCAGCGAGGTGCCGCGGTAGTCGGTGACGAAGCCACCCGCCTCGCGCACCAACAGGCAGCCTGCGGCGGTATCCCACGGCGCAAGGTCGC
>JAZKFK010000198.1:0-2650 GCA_040386475.1 Pseudomonadota bacterium
AAAACCGCCGCCCGCGCCTGGTTCATCATGCGGTTGAACGGCGTGGCCGATGTGGCCGTGCTTGATGGCGGCCTTGGCAAGTGGCGCGCCGAAGGGCGCCCGCTGGAAAGCGGCACCAGTGACCTCACCGCCCAACCCTACAGCGCCGGTCCCGGCAAGGGCGCGGTGCGCTTCAAGCAGGACATGGTCGCCAACCTGGCCAGCAAGGCCGAACAGGTGGTGGATGCCCGCGGGGCGAAACGCTTTACCGGCGAGGACAGCGATTTTCGCCCCAACGTGGCTGACGGGCACATCCCCGGATCGCGCAATGTCCCGTTCGATCAGGTGCTGAATGCCGATGGCACCTACAAGTCTCCGCAAGAGATCCGCGCCACCTTCGCTGCCGCCGGAGTGGATTTGGCCAAACCGGTGGCCACCACGTGCGGGGGCGGCGTAACGGCGGCAGTGCTGCTGTTCGCACTGGCGCTGGCAGGCAAGGACGATGTGGCGTTGTATGATGGCAGCTGGAGCGAATGGGGCACCGATCCTGCGTTGCCGAAGGAGCTGGGTGAAGCGCATTGAGCAAGGGCGACGGTAAGAACCTGCGGCCCGCCACGCAGCTGGCCGGTGCCGGGCGGCGTCCGGAATGGACCGGCGCGGTGGTCAACCCGCCCGTCTGGCGGGCGAGCACGCACCTTTATGCCGACAGCGCTGATCTGGCCAAGGGACGTCCCAACCAGGACGGCCAGTTCTACTACGGTCGCCGTGGTGCGCCCACGCAATGGGCGCTGGCCGATGCCCTGACCCATCTGGAGCCGGGCGCGGCGGGCACTGTGCTATACCCCAGCGGCGTGGCGGCAATCGCGGGAGCACTGCTGGCGGTGCTCAAGGCGGGCGACGTGCTGCTAGTAACCGACAACGCTTATGAGCCCAGCCGGGCCATGGCGCGCACCCTGCTGGCCGATTGCGGAATTGAGACGCGCTTCTTCGACCCGCTCGACCTGACCGGTTTTCCCGACCGCTTCTGCGAAAGGACCAAGGCGGTGTTGATCGAGAGCCCCGGCAGCCTGACCATGGAAGTGTGTGATGTGCCCGCCCTTGCCGCCATGGCGCGGACGCGCGGCGCGGTCAGCCTGTGCGACAATACCTGGGCCAGCCCGCTGGGCTTTGCCCCCCTCGCCCACGGCTGCGATATCTCCATCATGAGCCTGACCAAGCACGTTGGCGGCCATTCCGACCTGATGATGGGTTCTGCCAGCGCAGGTGAGGACTGGTCCACGCGGTTGCGCCTGAAGGCGCAGGCAATGGGCAATGTCGTCTCGCCTGACGACGCCTCGCTGGCCTTGCGCGGCCTCCGGACTATGGATGTGCGGCTTGCCCGCAGTACCGCCAGCGCACTGACCGTGGCGAACTGGCTGCGCACCCGCCCGGAAGTGGCGCAAGTGCTGTGCCCCATGCTCGAAAGCTCGCCCGGCTACGAACTGTGGCAACGCGACTTTTCCGGCGGCTGCGGGCTGTTCAGCTTTGTCCTGAAAGGCGGCGATACTGCCGCTCGGGCGCGCCTGCTCGATGCGCTGGACCTGTTCGGCATCGGCTTCTCATGGGGCGGGTTCGAGAGCCTGGCCGTGCCGTTTGACGCAGGCCACGTGCGCACCGAAACGCCGTGGCCGCCCGCCGGATGGGACGCGGGCGACCATCTCGGCGTGCGTTTGTCGATCGGGCTGGAGGATGCAGGCGACCTGATCGCTGACTTGGCGCAGGCGCTCGATGCGATGGCCTAGGGCCAAGGCGCTAAAGCTGGCCTAGCCCCGCCCCAACCCATTCTCGCTGGCGATTGGTCCCGCTCAGGCCCATCTGCGCTGCATGGCAAAAGGGACCATCTATCTCGTCGGCGCAGGCCCCGGCTCAGCCGACTTGTTGACACTGCGGGCTGCGCGGCTGATTTCGCGCGCCGGGCTGATCGTGCATGATGGGCTGGTTGATCCGGAAATTTTCGCCCTCGCCCGCCCCGATGCCAAGCTGGTTTCCGTGGCCAAGAGCCGCGCGCGCCACTCGCTGCCGCAGGACCAGATCAACGCCCTGCTGGTGGAGGAGGCGCTGAAGGGCCACGATGTGGTGCGGCTGAAGGGCGGCGATCCGTTCATCTTCGGTCGCGGTGGTGAGGAGCTGGAGTTTGCCCGCGCCGCCGGCGTTGCCGTGGAAGTGGTGCCCGGCGTGTCCGCCGCCAACGGTGCCGCTGCCGCCGCACAGATCCCGCTGACCCACCGCGACCATGCCAGCATCGTTTCGTTCGTCGCTGGCCAGTGCAAGGGCCTGGCGGAGCAGAACTGGGCGGGGCTTGCCGGCGTTGGCCGCACCCTCGTGATTTACATGGGCGTCTCGACCGCACACCAGATCGCCGAAAAGCTGATGGCCGATGGCCTGGCGCCCGATATGCCGGTGGCGGTGATCGAGAATGGTGCGCGCCCGCAGATGCGCGTGTTGCGCGGATCGCTGGCCGCGCTGCCCGATCTGGTGGCGGCTGAGCGGGTCAAAAGCCCCGCCCTGATCGTGATTGGCGAGGTTACCGCCGAATTGGTGGCACAGGCGACAAAGATTGCAGTTGAAGTGGAGAGCAAGTGAAGATCCTGACTGGAAACGACCTGAAGTCTGGCGCCGTCACCTGGTGGGA
>JAZKFK010000199.1:0-1746 GCA_040386475.1 Pseudomonadota bacterium
CGCCCAGCTGGCGCACGTTCTGGTCTTCCATCTGGTCAGCGGTGATCACGGTCACGGTCTGGGGCACGTTGACCAGCGGGGTAGGGGTCTTGGTGGCGGTGGAGCCATCGGTGGCGACGTATCCTTCCACCTCGGCAGTGACCACGATCTCGCTGCCTAGGTAATCGCGCTGTTCGTCGGCATGGGCCGGCAGGGCGGCCATCGTGCCCGCCAGAGCGGTGGCAGAAAGGATGGCGTGGCGACTAAAAGCGGTCATTGGATAAGCCCCTGCAGGTTATTGCGATTGATTTGCAAGAGCGCCTCTATTGCGAGTCATTTGCAATTGCAACAGGGCTTCGCGGAATAATGCGCAAGGCTTGCGATTTTTTCCGCGCACCCTAGGTCCGGCCCCGGTTCCGCGAAGGGGTCCGATCAGCGGTTCACCAATAGCCTGACAGGAGAGACCGATGAAGGCGACAATCTGGCACAATCCGCGCTGCAGCAAGTCACGCGCCGCGTTGGAGCGCCTGCAGCAGGCAGGCTATGACGTGGCGGTGATCGAGTACCTCAAGCACCCGCCTTCGGTTGCCACGCTGGCCCGCCTCTATCGCGCTGCCGGCATTACTCCGGCGCAGGGCTTGCGGCTGACCGGCACCGATGCGGCGGCACGTGGGCTGCCCCAGGCCGAAGATGCCACGGTGCTGGAAGCCATGGTGGCCGACCCCGCGCTGATCGAGCGGCCGCTGGTGGAAACACCCAAGGGCGTGCGCTTGTGCCGCCCGGCAGAGCTGATTGAGCAGATCCTGTGATCGCAGGCTGCCGACAACTCGCCGCGCGCGCATTGCCAAGTGCCGCCAATTTTGCCACGGGGGTAGCTGATGCAATGGCCGCCGGTGCGGATCAACACAGTTTTCGGGGGCAGTTAGTCTTCGCATGAATGGCAATGAACTGGCCGCGAGCCGCACGCTGCCCCGGCTCAGGCAAAAGCTGAAGCGCGCGCTGGGACCGGCGGGCGTGTTTTTCCGTGGCTTCGTGGAACACCCGCGCATGGTCGGCGCGATCCTGCCGTCAGGCCCGGCGGTGGTGCGCACCATGCTGAGCCGCGTGGACTGGCCCAATACCAGGCTGTTCGTGGAATATGGCCCCGGCGTGGGCACCTTCTGCCAGCCGGTGCTGGATCGCCTGCCGCGCGACGCGGACCTGGTGGTGATCGACACCAACCCGCTGTTCATCGATTTTCTACGCCAGACGATAACCGACAGCCGCTTCCACGCGGTGCTGGGTTCAGCCGAGGATGTGGAAGAAATCGTCCGCTCGATAGGCCATGAGAAGGCTGACTACGTGCTGTCCGGCCTGCCGTTCTCGACCCTGCCCGAAGGTGTCGGCCCGGCGATTGCTGCCGCCACCGCGCGGGTCATCCGCCCGGGCGGGGCCTTCCTGACCTATCAGTATGCCGGCGCCGCACGCGACCTCAGCGCGCAGTATTTCCCGCGCGTTGACAGCGAGCGCGTGTGGCCCAACATCCCCCCCTGCCTCCTGGCGTGGGCCTGGCAGGACTAGGCTTCAGCCGAAGGTCTGGTCGATAGTCGTGGGGCTGATGCCCGCCAACTGGCGGTGCATGGCCACCAGGATGGCGCTGAACAGCATGGCCACCGCGGCCCCGATCAGCCCGTTGGACAGGCCCAGCACCAGCGCCGACGCGTTGGCATTGTCCAGCAGGCTGGCGATCACGCCGAACACCGCCCCCAGGATCATCGCGATCACGAA
>JAZKFK010000200.1:0-1971 GCA_040386475.1 Pseudomonadota bacterium
TGATGTCGAGCCGGCGCAGCGCCTCGGCCTCGCTGTCCCACGATTGCGCCGCCGCGGGCTGGCCTGATAGCGCAGCTGCAATGGCGAGGCCGAATAGCCCCTTTCTGATCGATGCAAGGCGAAATTGCGCCATCGTCCGTCTCCTTGTGGACCCCATTTCCCACAAGCAAACTGCCAGCCGGCGTTTACTCCAAGTTCAACAATCGCCGTAAAGCGAATTTAACCATAGCGTCGCGCGCCATGCGCCTGGCCCCCAGGACGCGCGAGGCCCCTGCCAGCACTTCCTCCTCAATCCCCCTGGGTATCGATCTTGATGAAAGTGCGCCGCACGCGGCCATCCGATGCCAGTTCGGGCAAGTCATCTAACCGGATGACCGGACCTCCCCAGTTGCGACAGCGCTGCACGCGCCAGTTCAGGGGACGAATACTTGAGCTCAGGCATGCCGGTTGTGGCTGCGACTGCACCACGGTCACGAATTTGACATGACTGGCCAAATGACAGCCATGCCCTTGCACTCGTGCGGCATTATTCTATCTGTGAGGGATTACTCCAGGTAACAAGGATCGATCCGCATGACCATTGCCAAAGGCGACAAACTGCCCGACGTCACGCTGGTAAAAGTGACCAGCGAAGGCCCTGACAAGGTTTCCAGCGCCGATTATTTCGCCGGCAAGAAGGTGGCGCTATTCGCGGTGCCCGGTGCTTTCACCCCCACCTGTTCGGCCAAGCACTTGCCCGGCTTCGTGGAGAAGGCCGCCGAACTGAAGGCCAAGGGCGTGGACGAGATCGCCTGCACCTCGGTCAACGATGCTTTCGTGCTGGGCGCGTGGAACAAGAGCGGCGGATCGGACGACATCACCATGCTGGCTGACGGTAACGGCGATTTCGCCAAGGCGCTGGGCCTGGATGCGGATTTCTCCGGCTTCGGCATGGGCACCCGCAGCCAGCGCTATTCGCTGATCGTCAACGATGGCGTGGTGGAAGAAGTGAACGTGGAAGGCCCGGGCGAGTTCAAGGTCTCCAGCGCGGATTACCTGCTGGGCCAGCTGTAAGGCTTCATCCTACCTGAAACGAAAAAGGGCGGCTCGTATGAGCCGCCCTTCTTTTATCTAGCTTTCCCATTCAACGTTGACGCCCAGGCTATCGATATTGGGCACGAAGTTGGGATGCGCGCGCTTGATCGGGTCAGCGTCCAGGATCTTGCTTTCGCCGTCGATGCTGGCCGCCACCATCAGCATCGCGATAGCCACGCGGATGATATAGGGGCTGGTCACGGTGGCCGGCACCAGCCGGCTGCCGCCAAAGGTGATCAGGCGGTGCGGATCGCACAACAGGGTGTGCGCGCCGAACAGCGCAAGTTCGGTATGCCAGGTCAGGCCGCCTTCGTAGACCTTGTTCCAGAACATCGTCTGGCCCTTGGCCTTCACGCCCAAGGCAATGAAGATCGGGAGCAGGTCAGCCGGGATATAGGGCCACGGTGCGGCTTCCACCTTGGTGATCAGGTGGCTGGTGAAATTGGCCTGCACCACCAGTTCGGCTGGGGCCTGGAGGCGCGACCAGCCGTCCTTGTGCTCCACATGCGCCCCGAACTTCTCGAACGTGCGATCGATCAGCATGAAGTTTTCCGGCTGGCTGTTGCGCACCGAAATGTCGCCCCCGGTCACCGCTGCCAGCGCCAGGAAGGTTGCTACCTCGTGGAAATCCTCGACAAAGGTGTAGTCGCAGCCATGCAGTTCCACCCCGCCATCGATTGACACCATGGAGGTGCCCTTGCCCTTGATGCGCGCGCCCATCAGTTCAAGGAAGGCGCACATCTCCTGCACGTGCGGCTCGCACGCGGCGTTGACGATCTGGCTGGTGCCGCTGGCGGTCAGCGCGCTGATGATGAAGTTCTCGGTGGTGGTGACGCTGGCATATTCCAGCCACATGCGCGTCCCCTCGCCCTTGCCGCGCTGGCGGATGACGATGTT
>JAZKFK010000201.1:0-7202 GCA_040386475.1 Pseudomonadota bacterium
AGACAACGGATTCTGATTCCGTTTATCGAGGTTCGAATCCTCGCGGGGCATCCACTCTTTTCTGGCAAGCAATTGGAAAGAATAACCTTTTCGACTGGCTATCAAATTTTGCTCCCTCAAGCGCTTCCACAGGGCGAGCCAAAGCCCCTGATTTAGGGCCTAGAGAGGTAGGGCCGCATTTCGTCCCAATCGACCCCATCCCAATTGCCCCCAGCCCTCTGAACCCAGTTCCCCGTCATCGAGAAACACAGGCGGGGACAGGGGCAAGCGAGGATCAGGCACGGGCCCCTAATTCACCCGCTCAAAGTCTGCCCATTCATCGGAACCGGCTGGCAATCCCGCCAACAGGCTTTCGCGCGCCGCAGCCCGTGCTTCCCGCACAATGCGTTCACGTATTGCGCTGGCATCAGCTTGACCTCGTGCCGCAAACGCGGCCACCCTTCACCGCTCGAAATTAGCATCGCGCCTGAGGGCAACCGCCTCCTTGCTATCGCCTTCGTACTTCCACATGCCGTTGCGCGTGCTCGGCGACCTCCCGCCCGGTTTTGAACGGGCAGCGTGTTGCTTAGTCCAACGCTAACCAAGTCTCCGCCTAGCGCGACCCGGTCGTGGGCGTCTGCATTGGATCATCTTACGAAAGTTTGTGACGAGGCTTCGGCGACCCTTTCAATAGCCGCCGCGATAATCCCGTGTTTTCTTCAGGATCGCCAAGCCCTCTGTCGATCGCCCGAGCTTTGAGGCATAGGAAACACCGAGTTTGAAGCTGTATTTAAGCTGCCGCAGCGGACGCGACGGACCACTCGGGATTACCTTGTAGCCGCACTCGTCGATCAAGAAACGTAAGGAGTGTGCCGTGCTCGGCATGAAGATGTCGTCAACTGCCATATAGCCGCCGATCTTCAGCAGACGGTCGCAGTAAAAGGCGTCCACCATCGCTTGGCCTAGACCATGCCCGCCATCGATAAGGATGAAATCGAACGTTCCGGCGCAACGCGGTAAATATTCTTCCGACGGAACCTCGTTGAAATCCAAATCGTCAGAATATCCTAATTCCTCGATTACCTCGAGCCCGCGCGAACCGGAATGTGAAATCTGGTAGGGATCGAGTACGATGTGCCGGTTGAAAATGGCGTTAGATCGCTTCGCTGCGATGATCGCCGCTGCTGAACCGGCATGGGCGAAGCCGATCTCCAGCGTTCGCTCAAGCCGATTGTCGGCCACGCACGCGGCGATGGCCAGGCTTTCGGCAAGAGAAACCGAGGTTCCCGCCGTGTAGCGGTTTTTAGCATAATCTGCCGCAACGCGCTCACGCCATTCAGTCGCAGGCGGAACACTAGTCGAATCGGTCATGCTCGTCTCCAGACTCGTACCGAGCCCCAAATCGCTCTTTGCAACCGAATGAGCGTTTGGCAATCATTCGAGGCAAGCACTTCAACCGGACCCATCCACAATACCGGGCCTATCTGCGAATGCTGCAGCAAAGGCGCAGAGTAGCTGAGGATCTCGGGAAGCTGGGGACTTTTCTGTTTGTCCCGCGTGGGTAGTCGTCACCGATTGGCGCGCTAGGAGGCAGGTTTTCAGCCATTCTTGATCGCTTTCAGCCAGGCCCGCACCTCGCACCTCAGGGCAACCGCTTCATACTATCACCCCCGTGTTACCAATTGCCATTACGCTGACCCTTCGGAGCGCCGCCCTTGCCCCCGTGCATTCGGCAGACCCGCCGCCCCTTACCGCTGGGGAGTTGCAGGACTTCCCCTACGGGGTACGGGCTTGGCAACGCTGCGCTGATGCTAGGCTTGCAGGCTCCGTCCGTTGCATCGGGTTGACCCCAAATGTCCCGACGCGGCATCAGGCTTTGCGACAGGCCCGGAATGCGGTTCTGCACGGCATCGCTAACACCCTGCGTTCCACGGGGCACAGGATCCATGACGCGGGCCACCTGATTGACACCCGTTAGCACTGTAAAGGAGCATGCCAGCCGCTCTCGCAGGACCTTCGCGTTACGTTGCGGATCCGACAGCGCTTCCAGCAGGTCCGAGATAACCGAGAGCCAAGTCTTGCTCGCAAGATTGCCCCGCCTACTGGCAGCACGGCGAATTCGCGGTATCTTATCAATTGCATCAGGGCGCAAACGCTGCAAACGGTGGCGCTGATAAAAGGTCGCGATGCAGGCAGGGTATGGGGGACGGTGATGACCGGCAGGTTGGCGGGCATTGATGCATGGCGGGGGATCAGCGTGGCCTTGGTGGCCCTTTCGCACCTAGCGCGTTGGTCAAATCTACAAACTAACTTTACCCGGGAAACGAGTGTAGCACTGGGTCACTTGGGTCAACTGGGCGTGGAAGTCTTTTTCGGCATCAGCGGTTTCGTGATCGCTAGAGGCCTGCTGCACGAAGCGCGGCTGGGGCGGATTTCCTTTCGTGCCTTCTACATCCGCCGCTGCTTCCGTATCCTGCCGCCGCTGGTGTTGTACCTGGCAGCAGTTGTCATTCTGGTGGTGCTCGGCAGTTTGCCCCCGGAAGCGCTTCAAGCCCTTCGGTCGCTGACATTTACCTGCAACATCGTAGCCTGCGGCGACTATTCGGGGTGGCACTTATGGAGCTTGTCGGTGGAAGAGCAGTTCTACATTGCCCTGCCGCTGCTGTTCTTCCTATCAGCTGGGTACTGGCGGATTACCGTGCCGCTAGCCTGCTTAGCCATGCCGTTCTGCACAATCGCGCTTTATGGAACGGGTCATAACGAGCTGGCCACGGCCTTGCGGATGTTCCTCACGATCGCGGCCGGCGTGCTGTGCGCTTTCGCGGAGACCCAGCTTGTGCCTGCTGTCAGGCGCGCGTCCGGATGGACGTTTGGGGTTGCGGTGATTGCGGTGGTGGCTCTCTGGATGACCCCGTCCACCGCGGCAACCACGGTTGTCCAATGCTTTGCCCTGCCGGCAGCAATCATGTGGGTGCTGTTGGGCGCGGCCATGCGTGATGGAGTGGTCAACAGCTTGCTGGCACGCTCGCCGCTACCACGGCTTGGGCTGATTTCGTATGGGGTATACCTGTGGCAGGAGTTGGCTACCTACCCTTGGCCCGGTGCTGGTCCGCTGTTCTATCTTCTGTCAACTGTGGGTTGCGTGGCCGTTGCGGCAGCTTCCTATCGCTGGATCGAGCAGCCGCTGATTGACCGGGGGCGGCAGCTGGCGCGGGCGCAAGGCCAGCGAGTTCCGGCGGCAACGGATAGGCCTCCGGCCGGCCATCACCTGACAGCCAGCGCTGCCTGCCATTGCTCCACTGACGTTCGCACTGCGCAACCTTCCGCCCTGGGCGTCGTGAGGTTGTGAAGACTCTGATCGGCAAGCCATCTGGTGCCATGAGCTTGCCTCTCGCCATGACGCACGCGCCCGCGCGTATTGCTGCCAAAACCCGCCCCAAACTGTTGCCCCACTGTAAAAACAGTGAGAACGGCGAGCGTTGATTGTCTGAAAGTTTTTCAATCGCCCTCGCGCGCGTGGAATGCGCCAAACCTGCTATTCGCCGTTATAAAACCGACCGCAGCTAGTCCGACACCGTCCGCAGCACTTCGCGCAATTCGCGCCGCAGCGCCATAGTCGCAGCAGATCGCCCGCCATGCTTCCACGCGTGCTGATTACCCATCGGCGCGCCCGAATTGTTCCCGCCATGCTTGCGGCAGCGCTTCCGGCCCCTCCGGGCAGGGCAACGGCATGGAGTGCCCGAACGGGTCCGGGCTTGGCAGAGTGCGGCATTAGTCTGCAGTTTTCGGTTCATGGGATTGTCCCGTTGCATTGTGGTTTTTGCCCCCCGTGTTGACGTTATCGGTAAAGACTGCCTGTCCGCCGCGATTATCAACGTAATTGTGAGTGTGCCGCACCTCCTGCACACCACCCCGGCGCCTCTTGGTGAGAGCTTCCATCTGGGCTTGTGAGGTCCGCAGCAGCTTTGCCGCCAGATTGCCGAACGTCTGCACATGCGGCACCCATTCGGCTTTGCCGAGCTGCGAGAGAGAACGCATCGCCGCATCGTGCGTGCAATACATCTGCACCAGCAGCAGCGCCTCGGCCTGATTTTGAGGAGCCATGCTTTCAATAAACGACAGCGCCGCATTATACCGGTTTTCGCTGTCAGCCCCGACCGAGCGCAGGTGATTGAGCAGATCGTTTGACCTGGCATCGACCTGAGGCATTGAGACGGCTGCAAACGTAAGTTGCAGCTTGAGCAGGCCCAGCGCCTCGCACTTGCCGGCCATCGACAGATTGACCGCGTTTTCGGTCTTTTAGAGGTTGGCCATGACAGGCTGGCGCTTCCGCTCTTGTGTCAGGGCCAGTTCCAGAAACTCGTCTTGTTCAGCGGGCCTTAGATCGGCCCAGCCTTTAATATGCTTTACCCTGCGGGCTTGGGGCTGCGGGCCTAGGCACGCATTGCCAGCCCGTGGCCCAGGGCCTAGTCCGTGTCGCTGATCACTCCCGGAGTTTCACCTTTGTCCGATACCCCCACCCCGCCTCCCGTCACGCCCCCGCCCGTGGAAGACCACGCGCTCACCGACCGCAAGTTCTACCCCGCACAGACCGAGGCGAAGTTCGTAGACCGCGAGGCGTCCGACACGCCGCAGACGCGCCATCCATCATATCGCCTGGCCTTCCGCGACACCGATTTCCTGCTGCGTGAGGAACTGCGCCCGGTGCGCTTCCAGCTGGAACTGCTCAAGCCCGAGATGGTGCTGGAGGAGGCGCGGGTCGGCTCAACGCTGGTCATGTACGGCTCGGCCCGCATTCCCACGCCGCAGCAGGCCGAGGCGCTGGCCAAGGGGCTGGACCAGCTGACCGGGCGCGAGCGGACGGTGCAGGAAAACCTGATCGCCAAGGCCAAGTACTATCAGGAGGCGTACAACCTGGCCCGCATGGTGAGCGAACGGAGCCTGATCGAGGACGGCAAGCGCCAGTTCGTGATCTGCTCGGGCGGCGGTCCGTCGATCATGGAGGCGGCCAACAAGGGTGCCAGCGATGCGGGCGCCGAAAGCATCGGCCTCAACATCGTGCTGCCGCATGAACAGGCGCCCAACCAGTATGTAACGCCGTACCTGGCGCTCAATTTCCACTATTTCGCGCTGCGCAAGATGCACTTCCTGATCCGCGCCCGCGCCGTGGCGGTGTTCCCTGGCGGGTTCGGCACGTGTGACGAGATGTTCGAACTGCTGACCCTCATACAGACCGGCAAGATGAAGCGCGTGCCGATTGTGCTGTTCGGTCGCGAGTTCTGGGACCGGATCATCAACTTTCAAGGGCTGGTCGAGGAAGGCACGATCAACGCGCGCGATCTGGACCTGATCCATTGGTGCGAGACGGCGGACGAAGCCTGGGCGCACATTTGCGACTTCTACCGGCTGGAAGACCCGATCAACGGCTGCGACTGATCGCTCAGCGCACCGCCTGATGGCCCATCGGGCCGTGGCCGAACCCGAAGCCGGGGGCGGCTTCCAGCGCCCGCCTGACGAATGCCCGCGCCTCGGCCACCGCCTGGTCCAGTTCCATGCCTTGCGCCAGCAGGGTGGCGATCGCGCTGGCCAGCGTGCAGCCCGTGCCGTGCGTATGGCGCGTATTGATGCGCGGGTCTGACCAGATCACCGGCACTTGCCCTGCCCGATGGAGCGCGTCGGTGATCGTCGCCCCGTCGGCATCGCCGCCCTTGGCCAGGTAAGTCACCCCGCGCGCCTGCATCGCCGCATCGCCGCCAAGCGCCGCCAGTTCGGGCACGTTCGGCGTGGTCAGCGTGGCCAGGTCCATCAGCCATTCGAACACACTGATCGTCGCCTCGTCCGCCAATGATGCGCCGCTGGTGGCCACCATCACCGGATCGAACACGATTGGCACCGGCAGGTCTTCCAGGCGGTCGGCCACCACTTCGGCAATATCGGCGCTGCCGAGCATGCCGATCTTCACCGCATCCACGCCGATATCGGACATGCAGGCATCCATCTGCGCGGCGACGAAATCGGGGCTGAGCGTCTCGACGCCCGTCACGCCGCGTGTGTTCTGCGCCGTGACGGCGGTGATCGCGGTCATGGCATAGCCGCCCAGCATGGTTACGGTCTTGATATCGGCCTGAATGCCCGCGCCGCCGGAGCTGTCCGATCCGGCGATAATCAGTACGCGGGGGGGGCGTTTACTCATGCGCCCTTGTAGCGCCGCTGGGTGGACGGCGGGCTGGCAGCGTGATGCTTTTTCGCCCGCGTGGGTCGGTCCATCAGTTCGCCGCCGCAGTTGGGGCAGCGTTCGTCGAGGTCCTCGGCGCATTCTGCACAAAAGGTGCATTCAAAGCTGCAGATGAACGCGCCCGGTGCCTCGGCGGGCAGGTCCTCGCCGCAGCGCTCGCAATCGGGGCGCATCTCCAGCGCCATCAGACAGCTGCCCGCACGGCGTCGCAGATGGAATCCACCGCTCGTTCAACCTGCGCGGCATCGTCGCCTTCGGCCATCACGCGGATCAGCGGTTCGGTGCCAGACTTGCGGATCACCAGCCGGCCGCCGGAGCCCAGGTCAGCCGCAGCATCCTCGATCGCCCGCTTGACGCTTGGTGCGGCCAGCGGATCGCCCGTTTCATAGCGCACGTTCTTGAGCAGCTGCGGCACGGGATCGAACATGTGCAACAACTCACTGGCGGGAACACCGCGCCGCACCAGCGCGCCCAGCACCTGCAAGGCGGCAATCGTGCCATCACCGGTGGTAGCATGGTCGGTCAGGATCATGTGGCCGCTCTGCTCGCCGCCCACGTTATAGCCGCCGCTGCGCATCGCCTCCAGTACATAGCGGTCACCCACCTTGGTGCGGACCAGTTCCAGGCCTTCGCTGGCAAAATGGCGTTCCAGGCCAAGGTTGGACATCACCGTGGCAACCACGCCGCCGCCCTTCAGCATGCCGCGCTTGTGCATGCTGGTGCCGATCAGCGCCATGATCTGGTCACCATCGACTTCGTGGCCCAGCTCGTCGATCACGATCAGCCGGTCGGCGTCGCCATCCAGCGCGATGCCGATGTGCGCGCCTTCGGCCAGCACCCGCTCCTTGATGGCATCCAACGAGGTGGAGCCCACGCCATCGTTGATATTGGTGCCGTTGGGAGAAACGCCCATGGCCACCACTTCCGCGCCCAGTTCCCAGATCGCGGTGGGGGTGACGCTGTAGGCCGCGCCATGCGCGCAATCGAT
>JAZKFK010000202.1:0-2561 GCA_040386475.1 Pseudomonadota bacterium
ACGCGCGGCTGGCCGGGATCGATCTCCCACGGGTGGAAATAGAACACCGCCGGCCGCTCATCGACGCGGTTGACCTGGCGGATCGCCCAGCGGGAAAAGGCATAGGGCAACACGCGGAAGAAGCCGCCCCCTCCCGCTGCCAGCCGCCGCCCGGCAAACATCGCGGTGGTCACCGGAATCTCGATCAGATCGGCCCACGGCAAGGGCTTGAAGGCAAAGCGCGGCGCATCGGCCCAGCCATAATGGTCGTGCTGCACCGGCGCGACGCTGGAGGAATAGGCATAGCCCTGCTCCACCAGTTCGGCGAAGGCCCAGGGAGTGCGCTGGTCAATCGAGAAGCTGGGTGCGCGGTAGCCGGTGACGCGTGTCCCGGTGGCGTCCTCAATCACCTGGCGGGCCCGGCGAATGTCCGCGCCAAACTCCTCGCGCGTCAACGTATGGACGCGGGCGTGGTCCCAACCGTGGCTGGCGATCTCGTGCCCGCGCGCGGCGACTTCGCGCAGCAGCGCGCCGTGCCGCTGCGCCACCCAGCCCAGCGTGAAGAACGTGGCCGTGGCGCGCGCCTCATCGAACAGGTCAAGGATCTGGCGCACGTTGCGGTCCACCCGGTCATCCAGCGTTGGCCAGGAATCGCGCTCGATCACGTCCTCGAACGCGCCGACCTGGAACCAGTCTTCCACATCGACTGACAGGCCGTTGACGATACGCGCGTCGGCGTTCGCCTCAAGGGCGGCCAAAGGCGGCTGGGAAACTGCATTCACGGCGCGACAAACTCCGGAAAGGAGGGATGATCAGGCGGCCTTGCTTTCGTCCATCTCGCCTTCGATCCACTCGATCAACATGGTCAGCGTGTGGCGGATCGTGCGCTCCTGCTCGAAAGCCTTGGCTTCCAGCCGGGCGATCTTGTCCTGCAGCGCGGCAATATCGGGCTGCACGGCAGAGATCAGCCGCGCTTCGCTCTGCGTCGAAAGCTCCACCACCGCCTGCTGCAATTCGGCGATCTGGGTGTCACGCTCGGCCAGCAGGTCTTCCACCAACTGGGCATCGACGAACTGGCGCGGCTCGCCATTGCGGGTCAGCGGTTCCAGGAGCGGCGACGGGGCCGGTTCGGGCTGTGCCATCGGGGCGGGCGCGGCGGCGGGGAAAGCCCGTTCGGCGTCCATTTCGTCCAGCACGGCGTGGAGCATAGCGGCATCGATCCGCCCGCGTTCCTCCACCGCACCCAGCAGCAACAGGCGGTTGGCGATCTGGTTGACGCGCCGCGGAATGCCCCCGCTGGCGTCGTACATCTCGGTGAACACGCGCTGGTCGAACGCCGGGTTGCCGTTCCAGCCAACCTTCTGCAGGCGGTGGACGATATAAGGCTCGATCTCGCCCTTCTGCATCGGATCAAGGTGATGTGCAGCGATCACCCGCTGGCGCAGCTGCTCAAGGTCAGGGTGGCTTTGCAGCGTGGCTCGGAATTCCGGCTGGCCCAGCAGCAGCGTCTGCAGCAGCGGATGGCTGCCCAGCTGGAAGTTGGACAGCATGCGCAGTTCTTCCAGGGCGGCCACGGTCAGGTTCTGCGATTCGTCGACCACCAGCAGGCAGCGGCGCCCGGCGCGCGCTTCTTCGTGCAGGAAGCTTTCGATCGAACCGAGCGCGCTGGCCTTGTCGTGCCCTTCGATGTCGAGGCCAAAGGCCTGTGCCACCACGTGGACGATTTCCTCGCCATCCAGCTTGCTGGTGACGACTTGCGCCACGGTGACCTGCGACGGATCGACGCTGGCCATCATGTGCGCGACCAGAGTGGACTTGCCCGCGCCAACCTCGCCGGTGATGACGATGAAGCCCTCACCCTGCGCCAGGCCGTAGCCGAGGTACGACAGCGCCTTGCGGTGGGTGACCGAGCGGAAATAGAATTCCGGATCGGGGGTGAGCTGGAAGGGCTTGCCGGTAAGGCCGTAATAGTCATCAAACATGGGTCGAAACTCCCTCTAGACCCGTCAGAACGAGTAGCGCAGGCCCACCAGGGCCGATGCATTGGTGTAATCGGCCAGCGCATCGCGCGTGACCCCGTCGACGCCCACAGCTGCCGTGCCGGTGAGCCCGGCCAGCAGGTTGCGGTAATAGCTTACGGATGCGGCGTAGCCGGTGCCGTTGCCAGAACTGTCGAATCCACTGTCGAACCAGTTCACGAACGCATTGCCGGACATGCCGCTGCGGGCATCGATCTGCCGGCTGAGGTAGGCGCCTGCCCAGGTGTTCTCGTCCAGCACGCCGTTCACATTGGCCAGCACAGTGCCCGCCGCCGCGATGTACTTGCGCCGGTCATAGCCGCCGGCCACGCCATAGCTGGTGCGGCCAACGGCACGCGACAAACTGGCCGAAACGCCGCGCGCACGGAATACGGAGCTGCGCAGCGAGCCGAGGTTGGCCAGCGAACAGGTGCCGCCTTCCAGCGCTGCCACACAGGCGCCAAGGTCGCCAGAAAGCGGATTGCGGAAGGCTTCGAACTCGGTCGGCAAGTTCGCCAGGCTGTTGACCAGGTTACCGCCAAATCCGCTCAGATTGTCATACAC
>JAZKFK010000203.1:0-3277 GCA_040386475.1 Pseudomonadota bacterium
AGCCCCTGCAGGCGCAGGCTGTCGTCGCGCTCGTAAGCGGCGTTGAGGCTGAGCGAATTGCCCGCGCCGATGCGGGTGGACCAGTTGACGTTGCCTTCCAGCCCGGCGGTGTCCGAGACCAGGCTGCGATAGCGGGCGGGGTCGGGATCGGTCGCCAAGGTGGGCGGGGATGACTGGATCACCCCACGCTCGGCCTCGGTCAACACGCTGGAATTGTCCCAGCCGATATTGGCATTGAACCGCGAAGCACCGGCGATCTGCAGGTAAGTCGCCTCGATCTCCTGATTGGAAACGCCGCCGGCCCAGGGCTGGCCATATTCGGCCTCCACTTCGCGGCTGGCGAAGCTGCTTTTCAGGATCACGTTGATCACCCGCTGATCGGCGGAATAGCCATATTGCAGCGCCACTTCCTCGGGGAACACCTCGAACTTCTCGATCGCCTCGGGCGGATAGCTGCGCAGTTCGCGGAAGCTGGAAATGCGCACCCCGTTGACCAGGATCACCGGCTGCCCGCCGCCGCGACCGCGCCCGCTTTGCACTTGCGGACCAAGGGCCGTGAGCAGCTCGGCAATTGAGCCCGCGCCGTAAGCTGCGATGTCTTCCTGGTTCAGCTCAAGGATTGGCGGCTGCACGGCATCGACCGTACCGATCAGCCGTGCGCCCAGAACCAGGATGGTATCATCCGCTTCCGCGCCGCCATCATCGCTGGCCGTGGGGGTGGGGGAAACCGGATCGGGCGTGGGGGTTTGCGCCGTTGCGGGACCACCGTTTTCCTGCGCATGGGCTGGTGCAGTCCCGGCCAGCAACAGACTGGCAATAACGGCGCTACTGGCTGAAAGTCTGAAACGCTGTTCTGTCACGGGGATCCGATCATGGTGCTTTGTTGCACTGCGATATGTTCCGCGGGTGCCTGCCGCACAAGCGGCGATCGGGTAATAAAATGTCGCTAATGTACGCGAGCTGTCGCGATTGTGTCGCGGGTGTTGGTTTTTCCCCGTGGCGGGCGCGGCAAGACTTTCCTTTTTGCGTGCTGGCCGTTATGGCGCGCGGCCAGAACGAACCGCATACGGACTTAAGCACGCATATGGCCAAAGAAGAACTCCTCGAAATGCGCGGCAAGGTGGTGGAATTGCTGCCTAACGCGATGTTCCGGGTTGAGCTTGAAAATGGCCATGAAGTGCTGGGACACACTGCGGGCCGGATGCGCAAGAACCGCATCCGCGTGCTGGTCGGAGACGAGGTGCTGTGCGAACTCACCCCGTATGACCTGACCAAGGCGCGCATTACCTATCGCTTCATGCCGGGACGTGGCGGCCCCGGCCCGCAATAAGTTCGCGAACGGCTTGGTCGCTCCGGCCCTCATCCTCGCTTCAGCCAGCCCCCGACGCCGCGAACTGATCGCGCGGCTGGGTCTTGTCCCGAGCGCCATTGTCGCTGCCGATATCGACGAGACGCCGGGCAAGGTGGAATTGCCGCGCGTCTATGCGGAGCGGATGGCACGCGAGAAGGCGTTGGCCACAAGACTCTTGGCCGCAGCCGATCCCGCCGCGCACGTGCTGGCTGGCGATACCGTGGTCGCGCTGGGCCGCCGCGTGCTGCCCAAGGCCGAGGATGAGGCCACTGCGCGGCAGTGCCTGGAGCTGCTCTCGGGCCGCCGCCACCGCGTGCTTTCCGCTGTCGCCCTGCTGGCCCCCGATGGCACATTGCGTGAACGGTTGAGCGAGACGCAGGTGCGCTTCAAACGCCTCTCCAGCGAAGAAATCGACGACTACCTCGCCAGCGGCGAATGGCATGGCAAGGCGGGTGGCTATGCCATACAAGGCCGTGCCGAAGGGCTGATCGCGTGGATCGGCGGGAGCCATTCAGGCGTGGTCGGACTGCCGCTGTTCGAAACGCGCGCCCTGCTCAAGTCGGCGGGCTTTCCCATTGGCTGAGCGCCCCAGATCTGGCGGGACCGAACCGCGCTGGCTGGTCGAGGACGGCATTGGCGAGGAACGCGCCGTATTGCTCAGCGGTGACGAAGTGCTGGCCGCGCAGGTCCGCTGGCCCGGCCAGCTTGAACCCGGCCTGGTCGAGGACGCGCAGTTGATCGCCAAGCCGAAAACCAGTCCGCGTGGTCGCGCCCGCTTTGCCAGTGGCGAGATCGCGCTGGTTGATCGCTTGCCGCCCACCGCCAGCGAAGGCAGCGCGGTGCGGCTGGAAGTGACCCGCTCGCGCATTGGCGAAGGGCGCCGCATCAAGCTGGCGCAGGCCCGCCCCACGCAGGAACCCCCGCACGCCGCCCCGACGCTGGCGGAAAAGTACGGCGCGCGCACGGTCCGCCGCTTTGCGCCCGGCCTGTGGGACGGCGTGCTGGACGATACGCGAGAAGGGGTGATCGATTTTCCCGGCGGCTCGCTGACCATCACCGCCACGCCCGCAATGACGCTGGTGGACGTGGATGGCATCCTGCCGCCGCGCGCGCTGGCGCTGGCGGCGGTCGATCCGCTGGCGCGGGCGATTGCCCGGCTGGGCCTGGGCGGGGTTATCGGCATCGATTTTCCCACGCTGCAAGGCAAGGATGACAGGAAAGCGGTGGACGTGGTGCTGGAAGGCGCCCTCGCTGATTTTGACCATGAGCGCACCGCGATGAACGGCTTTGGCTTTGTCCAGCTGGTCGCGCGACTGGAACGCCCTTCGTTGCTGCACCGCTGGCAATTTGACCCCGTGGGCGCTGCCGCCCGTGACCTGCTGCGCGCGGGCGAAGGTGTGGTTGAGCCGGGCGTCATCATGCTCACCGCCGCGCCTCCGGTGCTGGCAGCATTGCGCCCCGATTGGCAGGCCGAGCTGGCCCGCCGGACCGGCCGCACGATCCGCGTGCGCCCCGATCCGGCGCTTGCCATTGGTGGCGGATTTGCCCAAGCAGTGAGCGCATGAACCGTCCCTGCCCCATCTGCCGCAAGGCCCGCGTCGCTGAATTCAGCCCGTTCTGCTCCAGCCGCTGCCGTGATCGCGATCTGGCGCGCTGGTTGAACGAGGACTATGCCGTGCCCGGTGAACCGGTGTCGATCGAAGACCTGCCGACTTCGGCACCGGAGCAGGACAAGGATTGACCGGTTGGGGCCAAAAAGGCCCTTGCCAAGCGGCAGAGCCTTCGCCATAGCGCCGCTTCCAATCGCTCGCCGGTCCCGCTTTGGGGATTGTCGCTGCAGTGATGCCCGGGTAGCTCAGGGGTAGAGCAGACGACTGAAAATCGTCGTGTCGGTGGTTCAAATCCGCCCCTGGGCACCATTTTTTC
>JAZKFK010000204.1:0-6076 GCA_040386475.1 Pseudomonadota bacterium
CCGCGCGTCCACGGTTCTGCCGAGCAGGCTGTGTGATCTTGCGATGGCACGTCGATCGGCAGCACCTCTGCGCCACTGCGCGCGGCGGCGCGGGCGGTTGCGGCGGCCAGGTTGCTTGCCAGTCGCCGGGCCAGAGCGGCATCGGCTTGGGGTAGTGGCGCGCTGGCGCAGGGTGCTTCACTGACCAAGGCGAGGTATTGCACCAGCACCACCCGGGCTTGTGGGGCGCGGGCTTGAATCTGATCCACCACGGCGGCGATCCGCTCTTCCACCCTGGCATAGGCGGCAGCAGTTGGTTCGGGCACCGCTGCGCAGTCCTCACTCGCCGGGCGGCTGGCGGTGCCCACGCCCGCGCGGCACGATCCGGCAAACACCACGCCCATGTAATTGAGATCGTTGCCGCCAATGCTGATGGTGACGAGGCGGGTATCCGCCGTCACCGCATCGATCTGCGCCGGCAATTCGTTCCACGGCTCCAGCAACTGCGCAGTGGTCGCGCCGCCGCAGGTGGCATCGGTCAGAGTGAGGTTCAGGCGGCTGGCCAGTAGGCGCGCATAGCTGACTTGCGACGCGCCGCAGCGTGCCGGGCGGCCACTGGCGAGCGGCGGAATGTTGGCCCCGGCGGCATTGGAACTGCCCAGCGCGACATACTGCGATCCTGCAGGCAGCGCCGCATCACGCGCGGGCAGGGCAGGGCTGTTGTCCGGCACCGTAGCGCACCCCGCCAGCGCCAGTGCGGCCAGCGCGGCGAGCGGCTTCAACGTACCCAATCCAGCCCCATTTCTTCGTAAATCTCGCGGTTCTCGGACCAGTTCTCGTCCACCTTGACGTGCAGGTACAAGTGCACCTCCACGCCCAGGATCGCAGCCAGTTCGATCCGCGCAGCCTCGCCGATGGCTTTCAGGCGGGTGCCCTGCTTGCCCAGCACGATGCCCTTCTGGCTATCGCGCGCGATCACGATTTGCTGGTGGATCTCCACGCTGCCATCCTTGCGCGTCAGATACTGCTCATGGCGCACCGCGCTGTCATAGGGCAGCTCGTCGTGCAGCTGGCGGTAGAGCTGTTCGCGGGTCACCTCGGCGGCCAGCAGCCGCTCGCTGGCGTCGCTCACCTGGTCTTCGGGGTAGTGCCACGGACCTTCCGGCATTTGCGCGGCGAGGTGCGCCTTCAGCTGCGGCACACCATCGCCGGTGAGCGCGGAGACGAAGAACACCTCGGAAAAATCGCTCAGCGCGGCAAATTCCTGCGCCAGTTGCAGCAGCTTTTCCTTGGGGCTGGCATCCACCTTGTTGAGCACCAGCAGCTTCTTTTCCGGGCGGCCCTGCAGCGCCTCGATCAGCGGCATCAGCTCATGCCGGCGTTGCTTGATCGGATCGACCAGCAGCAGCACCGCATCGGCGGCGGTGGTGCCTTCCCAAGCGGCATTGACCATCGCCCGGTCCAGCCGCCGCTTGGGCTCGAAAATGCCGGGGGTATCGACCAGGATGATCTGCGTCTCGGTCTCGCCGTCCTTGGCCAGCGCAATGCCCATCACCCGCGCGCGGGTAGTCTGTGCCTTGGCGCTGGTGATGGCCACTTTCTGCCCCACCAGCTGGTTGACCAGCGTGGACTTGCCCGCATTGGGCGCGCCGATCACGGCGACCACGCCGCACCGGGTATTGCCCGCAGGCGCGTTGTTTTCAGTCATCCGAATTTCTCCATGAACAGCCGCGCGGCCTCGGTCTCGGCCTCGCGCTTGCTGCTGGCTTCGGCTTCCACCGCGCCGACGTTGTGAACGGAAACGCGCACTTTGAAGCGCGCGGCGTGATCGGGACCGCTGCGATCGGTCACCTCGTATATCGGCGGGCGGCGCTGGCTGCCTGCGGCCCATTCCTGCAGCGCGCTTTTGGGATGCTTGGACCGGCCGGTGTGGCCCTCCACCGCTTCGGCCCAGAAGGTGCGGACAAGATCGCGCGTGGGCTCGAACCCCATGTCGATGAAGGCCGCGCCCAGCAGCGATTCCATGATGTCGCCCAGCACGTTGTCGCTGTCGTTTGCGCCATCGTCGCGCGCCTGCTTGCCCAGCCGGACATGCGCGGGCACGTCCAGCCGCCGGGCCACGGCGGCGCAGGACTGGCCCGATACCAGCGCGTTGAGGCGTTGCGCCAGCGTGCCTTCATTGGCGTCAACGTGATGGTACAGCCAGTCGGCGATGGTCAGGCCCAGCACCCGGTCACCCAAAAACTCCAGCCGGTCATAATTGCGCTGATCGCCGGTGCTGCCATGGGTCAGCGCCTCGAACCACAGGGCTTCGTTGGCGATGGTAAAGCCGATGCTTTCCAGCCATGCGCGGGTGGCTGGATCCAGGCCCATATGTTTCGACTTGGGATCAGATGCCACGGAACATCCGGCTCCAGCGGGCGGCGGTAAACCAGGTCCACGGCTTGATCCACTCGGCAGTGCCATCAGTGGAGAAGTACATGAAGCTGGCACGGGCGACCACGTTCTCTTCCGGAACCAGGCCGATGCCTTGTCCGGCCACCGGCGGGAAGCGGCTGTCCATCGAGTTGTCGCGGTTGTCACCCATCAGGAACAGGCGGCCTTCGGGCACCACAATGGCTTGCGTATTGTCCTGCGGCTCCAGCCCGAAATCCAGCACGTTGAAGCTGACCCCATTGGGCAGGGTTTCGCGTGCTTGCGGATAGCGGCAGGCATAGGTTTGGTCGGGCAGCTGCTCGACAAAGCGGGCGCGGGCGCAATTGTCATTGGGGCGCACGGGGACGAGCAGATCGGCTACGTCCTCGTGGCGCACGGCCACGCCGTTGATATGCGGCACGCCATTGACCAGCTGGATCGTATCGCCCGGCAGGCCGATCACGCGCTTGATATAGTCGCTGCCATCCACCGGATGCTCGAAGATCACCACGTCGCCGCGCTCGGGCGTGGAGCCGAAGATGCGGCCCGGGATCAGCGGCACGTCCAGCGGCAGGCTGCGGCTGGAATAGCCATAGGGCCACTTGGCGGCGAACAGGTAATCCCCCACCAGCAGGCGCGGCATCATGCTTTCGCTGGGGATGTTGAAGCTGGTGAAGCCAAAGCTGCGGAATGCCAGCACGATCAGCACCAGCTTGATCAGGAACCACAGGAAGCTGCCTTCCTCGTCCTTCTTCTTCGCCACCGGAGCGGCGGCATTGGCGGCCGGAAGCGGCGTTGCGGGGTCGAGTTCGCGGATGTTCGGGTCCATGGCGGGGTCTTGTTGCGCAGGTCCGCCAAGGTCAAGAAAAATGCCGACAAACGCTTTGCTTTGATCGACCAAGGCTCTAGCCCTTTCGCAGTGCACAATTGGGGAATCGACACGTGAACAGCCCGCGAAACGCCGCCTGGCAAACGCTTGAGGCCCTGCCGACATCGACCTTGGCCGGCTTGTTCGCCGCCGATCCCGCACGGCTGGACAAGCTATCCACCCGGCTGGAACTGGGCGAAACCGGCCTGCTGTTCGACTGGTCCAAGACGCACCTCAGCGATGATTTGCTCGATGGCTTCGAGGCTTTGGCCGAGGCGAGCGACTTTGCCGAAATGCGCCGCCGCCTGTTTGCCGGCGAAGTGGTCAACCCCACAGAAGGCCGCGCGGCGGAACACACCGCGCTGCGCGGCGTGGGCAAGGATACCAGCGTGGAGGAAGCCATGGCGCTGCTCCAGCGGATGAAGCTGCTGGTGGAAGCGATCCACGATGGCGTGCTGGGCGAAGTCAAGCACCTGATCCACGTGGGCATCGGCGGCTCGGCCCTCGGCCCGGCACTGGCGGTGGATGCCTTGTCACGCGATCTGGCGCTGGTGGACGTGCACGTGGTGTCCAACATCGATGGTGTGGCGCTGGAAGATGCCTTTGCGGCATGCGACCCCGCCACCACGCTGATCGCGGTGGCCAGCAAGACCTTCACCACCATCGAAACCATGACCAACGCCGCCAGCGCCTTGAAGTGGCTGGAAGAAAGCGGCGTGGCCGACCCCACCGGGCGCGTGATCGCACTGACTGCCGCACCTGAAAAGGCGGTGGAATGGGGCGTGGACGAAACCCGCGTGCTGCCTTTTGCAGAGAGCGTGGGCGGGCGCTATTCGTTGTGGTCCAGCATCGGCTTTCCCATTGCCATCGCCATCGGCTGGGACGGCTTCGCCGCCTTCCTCGATGGTGCCGCCGCCATGGACGTACATTTCCGCGATACCGATGGTCGCGGCAACCTTTGCCTGCGCGCCGCCTTTGCCGACCAGTTCTACACCCGCCTGAAGGGCTGCCAGTCGCGCGCGGTGTTCTGTTATGACCAGCGGCTGGGCCTGCTGCCCGATTACCTGCAACAGCTGGAGATGGAATCGAACGGCAAGAGCGTGACGGCAGAGGGCCAGCCGGTGGCCTTCCCCACCGCGCCGATCACCTGGGGCGGAGTGGGCACGGATGCCCAGCACGCGGTGTTCCAGTTGCTCCACCAGGGGACGAACCTGGTGCCGGTCGACTTTATCGCCGCGATCGCCCCGGGTGACGCGCTCGATCCCGCACATCATCGCATCCTGCTGATGAACTGCTTTGCCCAGGGCGCCGCGCTGATGGCGGGCAAGGCCAGTGCGGACCTGGCGCGCAATTATCCGGGTGATCGCCCTTCGGCCACGATCCTGCTGGATGACCTTGATCCTGCCACCCTGGGCGCGCTGATTGCCTTCCACGAACACCGCACCTTCGCCAATGCCGTGCTCATGGGCATCAACGCCTTCGACCAGTTCGGGGTGGAACTGGGCAAGGAGATCGCCAACAGCATCGAGCAGGGGGGGACAACCTTCGATCCCAGCACCTCCGCGCTCCTCGCCGCGGCCGGTTTGCAGGCCTGAAGGTTAACCGGGCGCTAAGTATATCTTAACCATGTGGTCGTAACCCCACACCCGTCGACCCTGTTGGTTGATGGGCCGGGATGGGAACGCCATTTCAACATGATACGCAGTAAGACCACCTTGGTCATCGGACCGGGTGCGGGGCTCGAAATCGAGCTGCCGGACAAGCGCGAGCTGCTGACCAAGATGGCGGGCGGCTTCGACTTTGCGCGCCTGGGCAGCGAATTGCAGACGCGCGACATGGTGCTGCTGGCACGCCACTTCGAGAAATTCGCCCGCCGCATCAACACCACGGAAGACAAGCTGCGCGAAGCCGGGCAGCGCATCCGCACCTCGGCGCGGGTGGGCCATTCGGTCGATGCGGTGCTGGAACCGCACAGCCATGACAACCTGGCCATGGCGGCGGGCAAGCTGGCGCTGATCTACTATATCCTCCAGTCCGAAGCGCGCAGCCCGCTGATGCTCGAGCGCGCGATCTGCCCTTGCGGGGCAGCGAGAACTGGCTGTTCCAGCTGGGCCGCCTGATCACCAGTGGCGTGCCGCGCAGCCAGGCGGAAAAGTGCTTCGAGAACTTGCATATCATCAACTTCAACTATGACCGGTCGGTGCAGCACTACCTGCCGTGGGTCGTTTCGATGGCGTTCGGCATGACGCTGGGCGAGGCGCGGCAGCTGGTGGGGGCCAGGCTCAACATCACTCACCCGTTCGGCAATGTCGGCCGCCTGCCGTGGGAGCCGGGCGAGCGACCCGATGTGGAGTGGGGCAACGAAGACCCGTGGAACCTGCAGAACCTGGTCAAGGAAATCCAGACCACCAGCGAACGTATGCGCGTGCGCCAGTATGTCACCGGGCTGCAATCGGCGCTCGCCAGTTCAAAGAAGATCGTGTTCCTGGGTTTCGATTTCGATCCGCAGACGGTCGATTTCCTGTTCGACTATACCTACAGCCACGATCCCGACGTGATCGCCGCGGTGCAGGGGATGAATGAGCCGACGATGAAGGCCGCGCTGCGCCTGCTGCGCCGCCGTACCGGGATCGAGGACGAGGGCCTTGTCTCGCTGTTCGACATGCGCTGCTTCCAGTTCATGCGCGATTACGCTCTTTTTCTGGAAAGCTGATTTGCACTGCCGACGGGTGACAAGCGCCGCTGCCAGCGCCATATGGCGCGCACCAACCCGCCGGGAGCGCGCACATGGCCGAAGCCGAAACTGACACCCAG
>JAZKFK010000205.1:0-4549 GCA_040386475.1 Pseudomonadota bacterium
GCCGGCAGATCATTGCGCAGCTGGCGGATCGCCTCGATGAACGGCAAGCTCTCGATATCGCCGACCGTGCCGCCGATTTCGCACAGGATGAAATCGTGATCGTCCTGCCCGTCCAGCGAGAACTGCTTGATCGCGTCGGTCACGTGCGGGATCACCTGCACCGTGGCACCCAGGTAATCGCCGCGGCGCTCCTTGGCGATGATGTCGCGGTAAACGCGACCCGAAGTGATGTTGTCGCTCTGGCGGGCGGAAACGCCCGTGAAACGCTCGTAATGCCCCAGGTCCAGATCAGTCTCGGCCCCGTCGTCGGTGACGTAAACCTCGCCGTGCTGATAGGGGCTCATCGTCCCCGGATCGACGTTGAGATAGGGGTCGAACTTACGAATGCGGACCTTGTAGCCACGCGCCTGGAGGAGGGCAGCGAGGCTCGCTGCCATCAGTCCCTTGCCAAGCGATGAGACCACGCCGCCGGTGATGAAAATGTACCGCGCCATGGGAGTTGGGCCTTAGGGACCAAACCGGATTCGTGGCAAGCGGGCAAATGCCCTTATTCACGATTACGGCAGGATATGTCTGCCTTGCGGCAGGGAGCAGGCTTATTCAGCTACGCCCGACTGGGCATCGTCCTGCGGTGCGGCGGAAGCTGCAGCGCCGGGAGCGGCAGCCGTGCCTGTACCGGTTCCGGGCAGCACGCCTTCCAGCCCAGCGGGGACAGTACCACCAGCAGGGGTTACCGAACGATCGAGGGTCTGGTCCACATCGCCGGTGGAATTGGCGCGGATCGAAACGATCGCCAGCGCAATCGACAGCGAGACAAAGGCCACCGCCAGCCACTTGGTGGTGCGCGTGAGGAAGTCCGCCGCCCCGCGCGCCGACATCAGCCCGCCGGGGCTGCCACCGCCGCCAATCCCCAGGCCGCCACCTTCCGAGCGCTGCATCAGCACCACGATAACCAGGACCAGGGCGACAATCGCCTGGATGACGGTGAGGAACAGGAACAGGCTCATTTACGGGTATCCAGAATGTCAGTGGCGACACACAGAGCCGCCGTTGGTTGCCGCCCATTTAGTGGCAGCAGCAGTTAAGGGCAAGGATCAGCTTTCCAGCGACTCTGCCGCCGCCACGATGATGCCCAGGAAGCTTTCCGCAGTGAGGCTGGCACCGCCCACCAGCGCGCCGTTCACTTCGTCGGCGGCAAGCAGTTCGGCGGCGTTGTCCGGCTTCACCGAACCGCCATAGAGGATACGCACCTTGGCGCCCGTCTCGTCACCATAGAGTTCTTTCAGTACCGCACGGATCGAGCGGTGCATGGCGCCGACATCGTCCACGGTGGGGGTGCGTCCGGTGCCGATGGCCCAGACCGGCTCGTAAGCCACAGTGACCTTCTCTCCCGCACCTTCGCCCAGCGGCAGCGAACCGCGCAGCTGGCGCGCGACGATGCTTTCAGCCTTGCCGGCGTCGCGTTGCTCTTCGGTTTCGCCCACGCAGACAATCACTGCCATACCCGCGCCCAGCACGGCCTCGGCCTTGGCGCGCACGTCGGCATCCTTTTCGCCGTGGTTGGCGCGGCGCTCGCTGTGGCCCACGATCGTGAAGCCGGCGCCCGAGTCCTTGATCATGGCGGCGGAAATATCACCGGTGTGGGCCCCGCCCTCGCCAGCATGGCAATCCTGCGCGCCCACGCCGATCAGCGAGGCTTCCTTGCGGGTGGCATGAATCAGCGTGAACGGGGGCGCCAGCGCAACCTCCACCTTCATCAGCCGTTCGGCACCGCGATCAATCGCGCGCGCTTCGGCCAGCATGGCTCGCGTGCCATTCATTTTCCAGTTGCCGACAATATAGGGGCGCATGGCCATCAGGGTACCTTGCTTGATGTGGACCATCAGTTGCAGATCATGAGAGAGAGGTTCACGCCGCTAAAGGGCACGCACGCGCTTGTCAAAGCCACAATTCTCCACGTCAGACAATGCCTCCTAGGCTGTTGCGGGCACGCCGCATGATCGATAAAGCGCCTCGCCAAAGCCACGTCCGGGTAATGCTTCATTGCGCCTCGGCATGCCACTGTCCGGGAAGAGTCCTTCAATGCTGCAAATGTTCCGCAATTTCTTCAAATCCAAGGTCGGTGTGGGCTTTACGCTCGGCTTCCTGGTGCTGATGGCCATTGCCTTTGTCAGCGGAGACGCGCTGAACAACTTCACCGGCGCGGTCTCGGGCGGTGACAAGGTGGCCGTGGTCGGCAATGACCGGATCGACACAGCCGAACTGGACATGCGCGCCCGTGAGGCACTCAGCCAGGTGCGGCAGGAAAACCCCACCGCAACGATGGCTTCCTTCGTGGAAAGCGATGGGCTGACCGATACGCTGGAGGGCCTGATCAGCCGCCGCACCCTGCAACAGGTGGCCGCCGCGTTCGGCCTGCGGACCGGCCAGCGGCTGGTGGACAGCGAAATCGCCAAGGATCCCAACCTGCGCGGACCGGACGGCAATTTCAGCCAGGACACCTTCCGCCAGGCGCTGGCCCAGTTGGGCCGCAGCGAGCAGGACTATCGCGATGATGTAAGCATCCGTCTGCTGGCACAGGTGATGCTGGCGCCCGCGCAAGCCGTGCCGCAGATGCCTGCCGGCATTGCCCGGCGCTATTCCGAACTGGGGCTGGAAACGCGCACCGGCGACTTTGCCGTGCTGCCGGCAGCTGCCTTTGCCCCGACCGGCGCACCGACCGATGCGCAACTAACCGCGTTCTACGGCGCGAACCGTGCCAGCTATGTCCGCCCGGAACGCCGGGTGATCCGCTATGCAGTGTTTGGCGAGGATGCGTTTGGCAACCTGCCCGCGCCCACCGAGGCGCAGATCACTGCGCGCTTCAACCGCGACCGCGCCTTTTATGCCGCGCGCGAGACGCGCCGCTTCACGCAGTTGGTCGCCACTACCCGGGCTGCCGCGCAAGCCATTGTCGACGAAGTGAACGGTGGCATCAGTCTGGAAGCCTCGGCCCGCGCCAAGGGCCTGACCACCTCCAGCGTAGCCCTGACCACCAAGGAAGACCTGGCATCGGCAACCTCGCCCGCCGTGGCCAACGCCGCATTCGCCGCCGCGCGCGGGGCGCTGGCCGCTCCGGCGCAGGGCGGGATCGGCTGGTATATCATGCGCATGGACGAAGTGGCGCGGCAACCGGCCCGCACGATTGCCCAGGTGCGCGGCGAGATCGCCACCGCCCTCACCACCGAGCAGCGCCGCGAAGCCCTGAACGAGGCCACCGCACGGATCGATGAGGAATTTTCGGACGGCAAATCACTGGCCGATGTGGCGCGCGAACTGGGGCTGACACTCAGCACCACGCGGCCCCTGATCGCCACCGGCCAGGTCTATGGCGCGCAGGAAACCGGACCTGAACAGCTGGCGCCGCTGTTGCCGACGATCTTCGAAATGGAAGAATCCGAACCGCAGCTGGCCGAAACCGTGCCGGGCGAACAGTTCGTGGTGTTCGATGTCAGCCAGGTCACCCGCTCGGCGGCAGCGCCGCTGGCGCAAATCCGGGATCGCGTGATCACCGATTGGCGGCAGGACGAAGGCATGAAGCGCGCCTCGGCCGCTTCCTCCCGCGTGTTGGAGCGGGTTGCCGCAGGGCGCTCGCTGCGCGAAGCCATTGCGGCCGAGACGGTGGCCCTGCCGCCGGTCAGCGCTGTTACCCTGTCGCGGCAGGATATCGAGCAGAGCCCCCGCGTCACCCGGCCGGTGATCCTGTTCTTCTCGATGGCCAAGGGCACCACCAAGGCGCTGGAAGTGGAAGAAGCGGGCGGTTATTATGTGGTCCACCTGGCCGATGTGCAGTCGGAAGCCGTGGCGGCCAACAACCCCCGCGTGGAAGGCCAGCGCCAGCAGCTGGCGCAATTGCTGCCCGATGAATATTCGCAGCAGTTCATCGCCGCCTTGCGCCGCGAAGTTGATGTGGAGATCGATGACGACGCGGTGACCGCACTCGCCACCCTGCTCAGTGGGTCGGAAAATTGACCGCACTGCCGATCACTACCACGCTTCCCGCGTTCGCCGCCCTCAGCAACGCCGCAGCCGCGCGCACGGCGCTGGCTACGGGGCACCCGGCGCTGGTGTGGCGCAAGCTGGTGGCCGATACCGAGACGCCGGTAGGTGCGGCAGTCAAGCTGATCGAGCCGGGACGCGGTGACTTCCTGCTCGAATCGGTCGAAGGCGGCGAAGTGCGAGGGCGCTATTCGATGCTGGGACTGGCGCCAGACCTGATGTTCCGCGCCAGCGGCGCTTCGTGCGAGGTCAACCGCGACTGGCAGCACGACCATGAAGCCTTCAGCCCGCTGCCGGGCAACAGCCTTGATGAACTGCGCGCGCTGGCAGCCAGCTGCCGGATCGACGTGCCGAAAGACCTGCCGCCTGCGCTGGCTTTCTTGGTGGGCTATTTCGGTTATGAAACAATCGGCCTGGTGGAAAAGCTGCCACGCGCGCCGCAGAGCGAGCTGGACTTGCCCGACATGCTGTTCGCCCGCCCCACGCTGGTGCTGGTGTTCGACCGGCTGAG
>JAZKFK010000206.1:0-3656 GCA_040386475.1 Pseudomonadota bacterium
AGGCGGTGCAGCCCAACACCGATCTTGAGGTGACCGACAAGTACACCGGCAAGGTGGCCTTCCGCACCGCATTGGCCACGCCCGACGTGATCGAGGAAGCCATCGCCGGGGCGGTGCGCGCGGCCGAGCCGATGGCGCGGCTGGCCAGTTACGAGAAGCAGGACGTGCTGATGCACTGCGTCGGCCGCTTCAAGCAGCGGTTTGACGAGCTGGCCTATGCCCTGTGCATCGAGGCCGGCAAGCCGATCAAGGATGCCGAAGGCGAGGTGGGCCGCCTGATCGACACCTTCCGCATTGCCGCCGAGGAAGCCACGCGCAATTACGGCGAGGTCCAGCCGCTCGACATTTCGCCGCGCGCCAAGGGCTATATGGGCATGTGGAAGCGCGTGCCGATCGGGCCGTGTAGCTTCATCTCGCCGTTCAACTTCCCGCTGAACCTTGCGGCGCACAAGATCGCCCCCGCCATCGCCATGGGCTGTCCGTTCGTGATGAAGCCCGCCAGCATGACCCCGCTGGGCGCGATCATTATGGGCGAAGTGCTGGCCGAATGTGACGTTCTGCCCCTCGGCGCGTTCTCCATCCTGCCCGCCAGCCGCGCGGGCGCGGACCTGTTCACCACGGATGAGCGGCTGAAGCTGCTCAGTTTCACCGGCTCGCCCGGCGTTGGCTGGGACCTGAAGGCCAAGGCCGGCAAGAAGAAGGTGGTGCTGGAACTGGGCGGCAACGCGGCTGTGATCGTGGACAAGGACGCCGACCTCAATCACGCGATGGAGCGGATCGTGTTCGGCGCATTCTATCAAAGCGGCCAAAGCTGCATCGGCGTGCAGCGGATCCTCGTCCATGCCGACATCTATGACGAGTTCAAGGCACTGCTGGTGGCCAGGACGAAGACGCTGGTGGCAGGCGATCCGAAGGACCGCGACACCTTCATCGGCCCGATGATCAGCGTGAAGGAGGCCACTCGCCTCAAAGGCTGGATCGACGAGGCGGTATCCGCCGGGGCCACGCTGCTGTGCGGCGGCAAGCTGGACGGCGCAATGCTGGAAGCCACCTTGCTGGAGAACGTGCCGCAGTTCTGCGCCGCGATGACCGAGGAAGCCTTTGGCCCGCTGGCCAACCTGGCCACGTTCACTGACTGGGACGAGGCGCTGGCCGAGGTCAACAACTCCAAGTTCGGCCTGCAGGCGGGCATCTTCACGCGTGACATCCACAAGGTGCTGGAAGCGTGGGATGTGCTGGAAGTGGGCGGCGTGGTGGTCAACGACGTATCGAGCTACCGGGTGGACAACATGCCTTACGGCGGCGTCAAGGATTCCGGCCTTGGCCGCGAAGGTGTGCGCTTTGCCATGGAAGACATGAGCGAGATCAGGAACCTGGTGATCCGGCGGGTATAATTCGCTCTCTCTGGCGGGGTCAGGGGTGGGCCGGTTTTCACCCGCCGCGCGTGCGCGACACCCACCCCCGCCCCCTCCCGCACGGGGGAGGGGAGTTGAAGTTCAGCCTTCTTCCAGCAGCAGCAGCTCGCAGGTCACTCGCAAGACCGGCGGCGCGGCGACGTGATCCACTTCGACCACGGCGGCATCGGCCACCAGCTGGCCGGGGATGGCGAACTCATGCTCGGGCAGGAAGGCAATGAAGCACTCGCCGGCATCCAGCGCGTCGGCGCCGGTGAATTCCAGCACCACGCGGTGGCGCGTGCCGGCAAAGGTGATGCTGGCCCAGCTGCTCTCGGAATGGGTCAGCACTGTCGCCTTGCCTTGCGCCAGGGCCGCCAGCGCCTCCAGCAGCCGCTCACCCGGGGTGCGTCGGTTGCGCGCGGTCAGCGTGGCGCGAGCCCGGCCAGCGGTTTGCCCCAGAACGGGCTGACGAGCAGGCGAGTGGGCCGCAGCGGTGACCGACTTGAATTCAATAAGCATGGGTACGCTCCCGGTAATCGTTCATGAAATGTTCCACCCGCTGTTCCATTGAAGCCCGCGGAGTCCGGCCCATCCGCAGGTCGAGCACGAAGCGCGGATCGCGTGCCGCCATGCGGCCGAACTTGGTGGCAGGCATGCCTGTGCGGCGCAGAAAGACTTCAATCTTGCGGATCAGCATCGCGGTTCTCCTCTCACGGATCACTGGTGGTCTTGGGCGCCTCCGTTGGGGAGAATCACCGTGCCCTGTTGCTGGATGGCGAAATCCTACTTGTCTAGGAAAAATACATCAGGTACATCGCTGTCTCGTAACGCGACACGGAGTGCAGCCATGCAGACTCGGCAGAAATTGACCGAATTGTCTCGCCAGAAGGGCACCAGCCTGGCCTCGCTTTCGAGGATGCTGGGGCGTAATACTACCTATTTGCAGCAGTATATCTCCAAGGGCAGCCCGCGTAAGCTGGAAGAGGAAGATCGCCGCAAGCTGGCCCGGTTCTTCGGCGTGGCGGAAACGGAACTTGGCGCTTCGCAGGAAAAATCCTACGACGCCGCGCGTGACTGGGTGGAAGTGCCGCGCCTGGCGATCGAGGTTTCCGCCGGACCGGGAGCTGCCGCACCGCAGGAACTGCCGTTTGATTCGTTCCGCTTCTCGCAACGCTGGCTGCGCGAGCAGGGGCTGGAACCCACCAAGCTGTCTGCCGTGCGGGTGGTCGGCGATTCGATGGAGCCGCTGCTGCGCGAAGGCGATGACCTGCTGGTAGACTTGGCCGATCGACCGTTCCGCGATGGCATCTATGTAGTGCGGCTGGACGATAACCTGCTGGTCAAGCGCGTCACCAGCCAGGGCGGGGGGCGCTTTTCGCTGCTGAGCCAGAACCTGTCCTACCCGCCGCTGTCAGTCACCGCAGACCAGCTGGACCTGCTGGGCCGCGTGGTGTGGAAGAGCGGGCGGTTGTAATTGCCGGGCGGCAGCGCCACTAATCGGCGCATGACCTCTCCCGCCCATTCTCCCCTCCGCGCCGCCATCATTCCCGTCACCGCGTTCGAGCAGAACTGCTCGCTGATCTGGTGCGCGGCCACGATGAAGGGTGCGCTGGTCGATCCCGGCGGCGATCTGGAGCGGCTGAAGGCGGCGGTGGCGCATTTTGGGGTGACGCTGGAGAAGATCCTGATCACGCATGGCCACGCCGACCATTGCGGGCAGGCGGGTATCCTGGCGAAAGAGCTCGGCCTGCCGATCGAAGGCCCGCACGAAGCGGACCGCTTCTGGATCGCGCGGCTGGAAGACGATGGGCCGCGCTTCGGCATGCATTGCAAGGTTTTCGAGCCGGATCGCTGGCTGGTTGATGGCGATACGGTAACCGTGGGCGAGCTGACGCTGGAAGTGCTCCATTGCCCCGGCCACACGCCCGGGCATGTGGTGTTCTTCCACCGCACGACCCATCTGGCACTGGTTGGCGACGTGCTGTTTGCCGGCTCGATCGGTCGCACCGATTTCCCCATGGGCAACCATCAGGACCTGCTCGATGCCATCACCGGCAAGCTGTGGCCGCTGGGCAATGACGTGGTGTTCGTGCCCGGCCACGGGGAGCGCAGCACCTTCGGGCAGGAACGGCTGACCAATGCCTTTGTGGCTGACCGGGTGCTGGCCCAGTCCTGAGCAGGTTGGCGGCTAGATCACCCGGAACGCCACCAGCGCGGCCCACACGGACCAAACCAGCAGCAGCGGCATGGTCAGCATCA
>JAZKFK010000207.1:0-6771 GCA_040386475.1 Pseudomonadota bacterium
GCCTTGGTGATCAGGTTGGCCACCAGCTTGGCCGAAATCGGCGTGCGCGGGCCGGGTTTGCGATCCTGCCGGCCATAGCCGAAATAGGGCACCACGGCGGTGATCCGCTTGGCCGAGGCGCGTTTCAGCGCATCGATGCAGATCAGCAGTTCCATCAGGTTGTCATTGGCCGGGAAGCTGGTGGGCTGGACCACGAACACGTCCTCGCCGCGCACATTCTCATGGATTTCGACGAAGATCTCCTCGTCGGCAAAGCGGCGCACGCTGGCATCGGTCAGCGGCACTTCGAGATAGGCGGCAATCGCACGGGCCAGCGGCAGGTTGGCGTTGCCGGACATGATCTTCATGAAACGGGCCTCTTTGGATCGCACGGCTATCGGGCTTGGGGTCAGGGATTCGCTGCAGGAGGCTCTAGCCAAGCGTCACACGATTGCAACCTGCGGGAACCGCACCTCTGGGGAAACGGGGGTGCGGCTCAATCTACCCGATGCTCGGCATGGACCCAGCGGATCGTGCCGCTGGAGGCGCGCATCACCACGCTATGGGTGCTTTGCAGCATCGAACCGTCCTGCCGCCGGCGCATGCGCACGCCATCCAGCAGCGGACCATCGGTCACTCCGGTGGCGGCAAAGATGCAATCGCCGCGCGCCAGGTCTTCCAGGCCATAGATGCGTTCGAAATCGGTGATGCCGCACTCGTGGGCACGGCATCGGTCGCCATCGTGGCGGAACATCAGCCGCCCTTCGAATTGCCCGCCGGTGGTGCGCAGCGCAGCCGCCGCCAGCACGCCTTCTGGCGCGCCGCCACTGCCCATGTACAGGTCCACGCCGGTAGCGGGGTCGGTCACCGCGATGACCCCGGCAATGTCGCCATCGGGGATCAGCTGGATGCCGCAGCCGATGGCGCGAAGGCTTGCGATCAACTCGGCATGGCGCGGCCGGTCCAGTACGCAGACCATCAGCGCCGCAGGCGCCACGCCCTTGGCGGCGGCGACGGCGGCAATGTTGTCCTGCGCGCTCTTGGCCAGGCTCACCAGCCCCGCCGGATATCCGGGGCCGATGGCGATCTTTTCCATGTAGATGTCGGGCGCGTTGAGCAGGCAGCCCTTGTCCGCCACCGCCAGCACGGCCAGCGCGTTGGCCCCGGCCTTGGCGGCAATGGTGGTGCCTTCCAGCGGGTCGACCGCGATATCCAGCGCCGGACACCCATGGGCACCATGGCCCGCGCCCAGCTTCTCACCGATGAACAGCATGGGCGCATTGTCACGCTCGCCCTCGCCGATCACCACGGTGCCCTGGATCGCCAGCTGGTTGAAGGCATCGCGCATGGCGCGCACGGCAGCTTCATCCGCCGCCGTCTCGTCACCCCGGCCCACCAGACGTGCGGCGGCGCAGGCGGCAGCTTCGGTCACGCGGACCAGTTCCATCGCGAGCCCTCGATCAAGCGCGGCGGCGGTGATTGCGGCATCCTGTTCAGGCGTAACGGTGGCGGCGAGGGCTTCATTCATGGGCAATTCACTCGACCAGGCAAAGGTGGCGCGGCTTAGGACGGGGAACGCTGCATGTCGAGATCGTTGGCGCCCTTGCTGGTAGTGCTCCTTGTGCCAGGAACTCCAGTGGAAGCGCAAGATGGCAGCTACGGCCCGACGGTCGAGAGCGCCGCAGAAGCCGAGGCGGCCATGGCCAACGCCCGGCAATACTGGTCCAGCACCCCGCGCGAACGCCCCGGCGAATGCGACGAGGTCGATCCCGATCCAGACACCATCGTGGTCTGCCGCGAGTGGGAAGATGGCGAGAAATACCTGTTCGAGCGGCCCACTCGCGCCGATACGGAAGTCACCGGCAGCGGTGCCCCGCGTGCGCCGGATGTGTTCGGCATGGCGCCGTGCAGTTCCTACACCGTGTGCGTGGGTTTCGGCAGCGTACCGACACCGGCGTACATGATCGATTTCACGACCTTGCCCGAAACCCCCGCCGATTCGGACGCCGCGCGGCTCTATGGCGGACCGACGACCGACGATACGGCCGTGGAAGAACCTGCGCCCCAATCCGTGCCCTGATCAGCCCAGCAACCGCATCACCAGCGGCGGTTCGCTGAGGGACGGCGAGCCATCGAGCAGTGCCAGCGCCGCGCTGACCGCGCTTTCGGGTCCTTCGTGGCTGACGATGGCCACCAGCACGTCGCCGCCCTCCTCCGGACGGCCCTGCTGGATCAGACTTTCGATAGAGACGCCCGCATCGCGCATAGCAGCGGTAATCTCGGCCAGCACGCCGGGCCGGTCGGCCACTACGAAGCGCATATAGGCGCGGCTGGTGCGATGGCCCGGATCGGCCGGAGCAACGGCGCTGAGCAGGGCCACCGGCAGACCGAAGGGCGGCGTGGCATTGCCGCGCGCAATGTCGATCAGGTCGGCCACCACGGCGCTGGCGGTGGGGCCATCACCCGCGCCGCGGCCGACGAACAGCAGGCGACCCACGAAGTTGCCCTCGGCCACTACGGCATTGGTGGGGCCGTCAACCGACGCCAGCGGGTGGTCCTTGGCCACCAGTACTGGCGTCACGCGCTGGAACAGGTGGCCATCGGCCTGCAGTTCGGCCTGCCCGACCAGGCGGATCTTGTGGCCCAAAGCGTCGGCCTGCGCGATGTCGGCTGCACGGATGCGGGTGATACCGGAAATGTCGAGCGCGGCGAAATCCACCGCCGTGCCAAAGGCCAGCGCGGCCAGGATCGCCAGCTTGTGCGCCGCATCCACGCCTTCGATATCGAACGCCGGATCAGCCTCGGCATAGCCCAGGTCCTGCGCCGCTTTCAGCACGTCGCCAAAATCGGCCCCGGTGCTTTCCATCTGGCTGAGGATGTAATTACAGGTGCCGTTGAGGATGCCGTAGATCCGGTCAATCCGGTTGGCCGCCGCGCCTTCGCTCAAGGCCTTGATCACCGGAATGCCGCCAGCCACTGCCGCTTCGTATTTCAACGCCGCGCCGTGGGCTTCCGCCAGCGCAGCCAGCTCCATCCCGTGATGCGCGATCATCGCCTTGTTGGCGGTGACCAGCTGCTTGCCGCCCGCCAGCGCTGTGCGAGCCAAGGCCAAGGCCGGGCCGTCGCTGCCGCCGACCAGTTCCACCACCACGTCCACATCGGGGCGGGTGGCCAGCGCGGTCATGTCGTCTTCCCACGCCATCGTGGAAATATCGACGCCGCGATCCTTGCCACGATTACGCGCGCTGACCGCGACCACCTCGATCGGCCGCCCGGCGCGGGCAGTTACCAGCGCGCGGTTCTCATCCAGCAGGCGGGCCACGCCCGCTCCCACTGTGCCCAGGCCAGCCAGTGCAATGCGAAGCGGTGCAGTCATCAAAAGTCCCCGTTGAGCCGTCGTGCTGCGCCGCGCCCTAGATGGTGCGCGCGCAGTTGCCAAGCTCGCGCCGAACCAGGGCATAATCCTCCCGCGCCCGGCTGCGCGCAGCGGTGTCGCGCTGCAGGAAAGCGCTGTCGGGCAGCACTTCGGGCAAGTGGCAGGCCAGCATGTGCCATTGCAGCGTTTCGGGCGCAGGCGGGCGAGCCGACTGGTCAACGATCTCGCTCCACGACGCGCCCCAGGTGGCCGCCATCCCGGGGCGGCGCACCACAGTCAGCGACACCGGCTCGCCACTTTGCGTAGCCAGGAAAATCTGCGTTTCGGATTCGCCCGCCAGGTTGCCGGGCACCGAGATGATCTCACGCACGCCGGTCACTTGCGGAGGCCGTTCGCCTTGCACCAGTTGGGTCAGCACCGTGCGCAGTCGCTGATCGAGCAGTGGATCGTTGGCTTGCATGGCTCCGCGACCGACCAGCATCAGTTCGCCCGGTCGGCCGGGCACGCGGTCGGCAAACAACAGGTACACACCGCGCTTCAGGTTGGGCCGCCGGCCACGCGCATCCAGCGGCACGTCGGTCAGGAAGGCGTGGCTTTCGCCCACCGGCCCCGCCCCGGCCAGCAGCGCCTGGGTGCGGGCTTGCAGGTACAGTCGTGCTTGCCCCGCTGCGAGACCGGGAGCGCGCTCGGGCGGCACGTTGCGCTGGTCGCGGATCTCCACCCGCAGCACCAGCTCGGCCGCCTGTGCCAGATCGACCAGGTCGGCATAAGTCAGCGCCGGAGCAAGGGCATTCGATGTGGTCGGCGGTGCGGTCAGCGGGGCAAAAGTCGGGGTCGGCCGCGGGGCCGGGACATTCTGGGCAGAGGCCGCAAAGGCCAGCGGCAGGCCCGCCGCCACTGCAAACGATGCCATTGCCGCTCTTCCGCGGCAGGCCGGGAGATTCGCCAGACAAGAGATTCGCACCTTTGGAGCCATTGCTCGTTCCTCGGAAATACGCCGAATTGCGGTTGGGCAATGTCACATTTCGGCGCAGAATACAGCGATAAACGGCGGTTGGGCAGGTGAATCGTCCCTGAACGGACAAAGCGGATTGCCCATGTCTTACTGTGCCGTTAAGACCCGGCCGGAACGGGCCTGTTATAGAACATAACGGGCAGGTCCGGGAACGAGGGGTGCGCCGCATTGGTTCCCCTTCAATCCTCCCCATCAAAAGTATGGGGTGGACTAATCTTCGCTGTAGCAAGCAATCCTTGCAGGCTATGTCTTGCTGCGATGGCCGGACCTTGTCCGGCGAATGGAAATGGAGTGATGGGACTGGATGGCTTACGCTGACCAAGAGATGAGCGGCAGTCGGGTTGTATCGATTGTCATCGTTGCCCTCATCCACCTCGTTATTGGATACCTGCTGGTGACGGGCCTCGCCATGAGCGCGGTCAAGAACGTTGTTGCGCGGGTGACCACGGTGGATGTCGAGGAGCCGGAACCCGAAGAGGAGGAGCCACCGCCACCGCCGCCGGACCAGGAGGTGGCGCCGCCACCGCCCGTGGCTCCGCCGGCACCGATCAACATTGCCCCGGCCCCGCCGGCGATCCGCACCGTGGACAGCATTCCGCCGCCCGCACCGCCGGCTCGCGTCGTGCCGCCGCCGGCCCCGCCGGCTGCTCCCGCACCGCCGCCAGCGCCTTCACAGGCCCGGGCTGCACAGCGTGACGGCCAGAACCGCTGGGCCGCCCGCATCCAGAGCAATTACCCCCGTCGCGCCGTCCAGCGCGAGATCGAAGGCAACGTTGGTGTTGCCGTGGTGGTCGATGCTACTGGCCGGGTTACACAATGTTCGGTTACCGCCACGTCGGGTTCGGAAGACCTCGATCAGGCGGCGTGCGAAGGGATGCAGCGGTACGCCCGTTATACTCCTGCGCTCGATGCTGCCGGCAACCCCACCTCCGGGCGCGATTCGATGACCATCGTTTATCGCCTCGGCGAATGATCAAACCCAGCTTTACCTGATCTCTAAGAGAGGATTTTTCGCATGCTTATTGACCTTCTTGCAGCAGCAGCCGCCGCCGGCGAAGCTCCGCAGAACCAGTTCGGCTTCATGGAAGCCATGGAACAGGGCGGCCCCGTCGCCTGGACCATTCTTGCCATCCTGGTCATCCAGTCGGTTGGCTCGTTCTACATCATGATCACCAAGTACATCGAGCAGAACAAGATCATGAAGGAATACCGTGCGGGCCACGCCAACTTCTGGCGCGCCGGTTCCATCACCGACGGTGCTGGCAAGTTCGAGAAGAACAGCGCCTGGCGCCAGCTGGTCGATGACGCGCTGAACGCCGAATCGCAGCACAAGATGATGACCGACAGCCTGGAAGCCCATGACTGGCTGCACGGCTCGCTCGCCCGTTCGGAAAGCGCCATCAACTCGAAGCTGGCTTCGGGCCTGCCGTTCCTCGCCACCGTGGGCGCCACCGCGCCGTTCGTGGGCCTGCTCGGCACCGTGGTCGGCATCTACCGCGCCATGATCGGCATCGCCATCGCCGGTTCGGCCCAGATCGACAAGGTTGCCGGTCCCGTGGGTGAAGCACTGATCATGACCGCCATCGGCCTGCTGGTCGCTGTGCCGGCCGTGTTCGCCTACAACTTCCTGCAGAACCGCAACAAGAAGATCTCGGCGATGCTTTCGGGCTTCTCGACCGAGCTGCTGGCCAACCTGGCTTCGAACGGTGCGGTCAAGCCTCCCGTGTCGGCTGCCAAGGTAGCTCCGGCCGCAGCCAAGCCGGCTCCGAAGGCCTGAGGTCAGGGATAAGACGGCGGCGGGTGTTGCACCTTATGGTCAGACCCGCCGCCATCCTTGCCAGCCAGTTTTGAGATAGGACGAGTAACATGGCCATAGCATTGGGTGACGGCGACGAAACGCCAATGTCCGACATCAACACCACGCCGCTGGTGGACGTGATGCTGGTGCTGATCATCATCTTCATCATCGCCGTGCCCGTGGCGATCCAGACGGTTGAGGAATTGCAGATTCCGATCATCCGTTCGATCGAATCGGACAACAAGGTGGAGAACCTGCTGATCACCATCACCACCACCGATGATGCCGGGCTTGAGCCGGGCTTCCGCGACACCCCCTACAGCGGGGCATCGCGCAACGGACAGTGCCGCGTCTTCTTCAATAACGTGACGCCGGTGAGTTCGACCGAGCTGTACGACAAGGCGTTCCAGCGTCTTGACCAGCTGGTCAAGCGGGCTGGCGGTGCCGAAGCGATGATGGCCAACCCGGAACTGATCCCGCAGGTCCACATCCGTGGTGACGTCAACGCCCCGTGGCGCTGCGTTGCCGGTACGATCTACAACATCCAGGCGGCCGGCTATCCCACCGTCGGCTTCATCTCGAACCCGATCGATCCCAACGGCT
>JAZKFK010000208.1:0-2458 GCA_040386475.1 Pseudomonadota bacterium
CGCCCTGCGCTGCTGCTGCTGGTCTGCGGCGCCCTCGGCTACCGCGGCGCGCATCGCTTTGGCCTGGCCGCCGTGGTGGAACTGATCCACACCGCCACACTGCTGCATGACGACGTGGTGGACGCATCCACCCTGCGGCGCGGTCGCGCGACGGCCAACGAAGCCTTCGGCAACCCGGCCAGCGTGCTCGTGGGTGACTTCCTGCACACGCGCTCCTTCCAGATGATGGTGGAAACCGGCAGCATGCGCGTCATGGAAATCCTGTCGGAGGCCACCAACGTGATCGCCGAGGGCGAAGTGCAGCAGTTGATGAACATGCACGACGCCTCGCTGGACGAAGAGGGCTACCTGCGCGTGATCCGATCCAAGACCGCCAAGCTCTTCGAGGCCAGCGCCCGGCTGGGCGCCATCCTGGCGGGTAGTCCACCCGAACTCGAAGAAGCCTGCGCCATGTACGGCCAGGCGCTGGGCACAGCGTTCCAGATCATCGACGACGTGCTCGACTACGACGGCGATGCCAGCGAGATGGGGAAAAACCTCGGTGACGACCTGCGCGAAGGAAAATCCACCCTGCCCCTGATCGCGGCAATGCAGCGCGGCACCAGCGCCCAGGCCTCCATCATCCGGGAAGCCATCGAGCAAGGGTCCACCGAGCAGTTGCCGGCCATCGTCGCCATCGTCCGGGAAACCGGCGCACTGGAAGTTACCCGTGCCGCAGCGGTCTCGGAAGCCCACCGGGCCATCGCCGCCCTGAAGGCCTTGCCCGACAACGATTTCACCGCCGGCTTGCTACACTTGGCGTCGCAATTGCTGGACCGTCGCGCATAGGCCACACCCTCATGCAGCCTGCGGTCCCGGCGCCCCTTACCGGCGCCATGCGGGGTGTAGCTTAGCCTGGTAGAGCGCTACGTTCGGGACGTAGAGGCCGGAGGTTCGAATCCTCTCACCCCGACCACCACCCCCAACCGTATAAAAACGCCCCTTGAGTGTGGTGCCAGCGCCAATATGCAGCGCTGTACAGGTCAATGCCAATAGGCGATGATAGGATGGCTTGTTGTCCACCCCTAACACATTACCGGTTACATGGCTGCTGTAGATACTGCTCAGAAAGAAACACCTGCAATAGCCCTACCGGGCTTGGGTCGGGCGTTGATGTCTGCGGGAAAGCTGACCCAAAAGGCAGCCGAGGATATTTACAAAAAGTCACAAGTCAGCCGAACCAGCTTTATTGCGGAATTAACAGGTTCGGGGGTCGTGTCTGCGACGGACTTGGCCCACACCGTCTCGGCCGTCTTTGGCGCCCCCTTGCTGGATCTGGAAGCAATCGATCCGCTGCGGCTGCCCAAGGACCTGCTTGACGTCAAGATCTGCCAGTCCTACCGGGTAGTGGTACTGAGCAAGCGCAACAACCGCCTGATTGTTGCCACAGCCGACCCTACGGACCAAGAGGCCGCGGAGAAAATCAAGTTCACGACCCAGATGGGCGTGGATTGGATTATTGCCGAATATGACAAACTGAATCGACTGGTAGAAAGCAGCACCAAATCGACGAGCGAGTCGATGGAAAGCATGACCAGCGGGGGCGATTTTGAATTCGATGACGTCCCCATCGAGGAGGCGGTGGACCCGACCGACGCCGGAGCATCCGACGTCGAGGACGCCCCGGTCGTCAAGTTCCTGCACAAGATGCTGCTCGATGCCTTCAATATGCGGGCATCCGACCTGCATTTTGAACCTTATGAACACCAGTACCGCGTGCGATTTCGCATTGATGGTGAATTGCGCGAAATCACATCGCCCCCGATCGCCATCAAGGACAAACTGGCCTCGCGCATCAAGGTGATTTCGCGAATGGATATTTCCGAAAAGCGCGTACCGCAGGACGGGAAGATGAAACTGAAAATCGGCCCCGACCGGGTGATTGATTTTCGGGTGAGCACCCTGCCCACGCTGTTCGGCGAAAAGATCGTGATCCGTATTCTGGATCCGTCCAGCGCCAAGCTGGGTATCGATGCCTTGGGCTACGAGCCGGAGGAGAAGGCACGCCTGCTGGACGCCATCAGCCGCCCGTACGGCATGATTCTGGTGACCGGTCCCACAGGCTCCGGCAAGACCGTGTCGCTGTACACCTGCCTGAACCTGCTGAACAAGCCTGGGGTGAACATCGCCACGGCCGAAGATCCGTCGGAAATCAACCTGCCCGGCGTCAACCAGGTCAACGTCAACGACAAGGCAGGCCTTACCTTCGCGGTAGCCCTCAAGTCCTTTCTGCGCCAGGATCCCGACATCATCATGGTGGGGGAAATCCGGGACCTGGAAACGGCCGATATTTCCATCAAGGCGGCCCAGACGGGCCACTTGGTGCTGTCCACGCTGCACACCAACGATGCGCCGACGACGCTGACGCGCATGCGCAACATGGGCATCGCGCCCTTCAACATCGCCTCCAGCGTCATCC
>JAZKFK010000209.1:0-8269 GCA_040386475.1 Pseudomonadota bacterium
GAAAGGAATTCATCATGTCGCTCATCAAGACCGCCGCTCTCGCAGCCCTGGGTTACGTGGGCTATCGCGCCTACAAGCAGTCGCAGACAACCAGTAGCAACAGCAGCAACGCCGCCTTCGCCAACGATCAGGGTGATGCCAGCAACTTTTCGCAGGTGCGCGATGCGGGCCCCGATGCCATGGCCGATTCGCATCGCAAGTGGTCCAAGGTTGACCAGGCCAGCGACGAAAGCTTTCCGGCCAGCGATCCGCCAGCCAACTACTGACCAGTCAACTACCGGCCGGCCAATTATCGAACCTTCAGGAACGCCTGCACCAGCGTGCCGCCAGCCATAAGCGTAAAGCGCCAGCGAGGCCCGGGGGAGAGGCGGAGCGTATCCGTTCCGCATCGATCCGGGCCACCAGTGCATTTACCGGCAGGCCTTCCTCTGACGCCGCGTGGCGCAACAAGTCCCAGAACAGCGGTTCAAGGCTGATCGAAGTCTTGTGTCCGGCGATTTCGACTGACCGCTTGACCGGTGGATGGAAGATCTCGTCCACCCGACGGATCAATACATGTGCTGCCCGCCATTGATCGAAAGGGTCGATCCAGTCACAAACCCGCCATCCTCGGAAGCGAGGAACAATACGCCGCGGGCAATCTCGTTGGCATGTCCCAGCCGACCTACCGGGATGCGCGCGACGATCTTTTCCAGCACGTTCTCGGGAACTGCAGCAACCATGTCCGTATCAATATAGCCCGGCGCAATGGCGTTGACCGTCACTCCGAAGCGCGCACCTTCCTGTGCCAGCGCCTTGGTAAAGCCGTGGATGCCGCTTTTGGCGGCGGCGTAGTTGACCTGGCCATACTGACCTGCCTGGCCATTGATCGACCCGATGTTGATGATCCGACCCCACTTCTGGTCGCGCATGTGCGGGAAGCAAGCCTTGGCCATATTGAAGCAGCCGCCCAGATTGACGCGCAGCACTTCGGTCCAATCATCGTAACTCATCTTCAGCAAGGTGCCGTCACGGGTGATGCCGGCATTATTGACCAGCACATCGATTGGCCCGACCTCGGCCGCTACGCGCGCACAACCGGCCAGCGTCTCCTCGTGGTCGCCCACGTTCCATCGATAGGCTGCGATGCCCGTCTCGTCGGTAAAGGCGCGCGCTGCATCATCGTTGCCGGCATAACTGGCGACCACGGTGAGCCCGTCGTCACGCAGTGCCTCGCAAATGGCCTTGCCAATGCCCCTGGTTCCGCCGGTGACGATTGCGACACGTGCCATCTGCTGTTTCCTCCCGAATCATTCTTGCGATCAAGGGATGTTACTAGGCGAGGGCATCGGTCCGGAGCAAAGAAAAACCCCGCCGAAGCGGGGCCTCGCTGCACCATGAGTGACGCAAGCGGATACTAGAACCGGAACTGCGTGCCGATGTAGACCGCCTGGCTGTCCTGTTGCTCGACATTGGGCAATGTGGCCAGCCGGTTGCGATCCTGCTCATAACGCACGCCGGCCGTAACATCGAGGTTACGCGACAGGCGATAGCTGCCGGCAACGTCAAGCCGCTGATCGACCACCGAATCGATCGAGCGCGGAGCGGCGGGAGCGGGACGGCTTTCCTGTTCCAACGCGATACGGGCAGCGAAGCGGCTGGGCTCGCTATCCCCGTTCTGCGCCGACAGATCGAAATCGCTGGCTACCGGAACGCTCGCCTGGCTGGCGGCGCGCGATACAGTGGCGGGGGCCTGGGCGAAGCTGCGATAGCCGCGGGCCACACCCAAATTGTACCGGCTGGAGGCAATGCGCGGCAAGGTGGCCACGGTCGGCTCTGCTCCCGCATTGTCGGTCATGCTGTGCACGGTGATTGCCTGGGCCGAAGTGGCCCCTACGCGGACCGCAACGGTGACCGACTGGTCGTCATCGCGGGTAGCACCGGCAGGCGTAAAGCGCTGCAGCCGCACGATGCTGCCGCGCGTCTCGATCAGGCGCGCCATCTCCGGATCGGCGGAAGCGGGCGTGAAGGCAACGAAGCTGCGGGCAGAGGTGTCATCGCTAAGCAGGCTGACGGCAAGGCTTGCGCTGGGCACGCCAACAACCAGCGCCGCGCCAATGGCTGCGGCAGCGATGTGGCCCTTGCGGCCCCTGGTTGTCGTCCTGCTCACCCGAGGGTTACCTTAACTTGCTGTCTTGATGGCCCAATTGCCCTGCTGCTGGATAGACCAGACGGCCGATGAATGGTTCCTGATTTTGCGACCAAGTGGCGCATTAGAACCCATTTGCTGGCGATTGTGTCTGCCCTACCGATTCGCTGTGTAGACCTAGCGCAAGGGCTTGGCCAGCGTCACGCAGCAGTGACTTGCCGTTTTTACAGAGTGTTGCATGGGCTCCACAGGCCAAGGGCCCGATTCAGCGCCGGTTCACCGCCCCGAGTTGCAAATGGCCCTGCAAGCAAATGGCGCAAATGGTGCGACAGCGGGGCTGGCTTGCCGCTGCGCCTTGCCGCCTGCGTCGGGCAGGCTATAGAGACCGTCCGGCCGCTGTAGCGGTGGCCGCAAACTGGATGACTGGACCAACAATGGAAATGAGCATGCGCGCCCAAGCACCCTCGCGGGCAGTCACTGGCACATCCGGCCTGCGCCGCGTTGTCAGCCTGGTGGCCCTTGGGCTGGCGACCGTCAGCCTGGCGGCATGTGGCGGCGGTAACGAGCGTCCGCAGGCTGATCTGGCCGCGTCGCAGGTGACCAGCATCGGCGTCAATTCCTACCTCTGGCGCGCCAGCCTGGAGACGCTGGCCTTCATGCCGCTGACCCAGGCCGACAGCGCCGGCGGCGTCATCGTGACCGATTGGTACGCCAATCCGGACAGTCCCAACGAACGGGTGAAGGTCTCGGTCTCGATCCTCGATTCGGACCTGCGGGCCGATGCAGTGCGCGTGGCCGCCAGCCGCCAGATGCTGCAAAACGGCACCTGGGTGGAAGCGCCCGTGCAAGCCTCCACCGTGCAGCGGCTGGAAGACATCATCCTGACCAAGGCGCGCGATCTGCGACGGTCCGCCATCGGCTGAGCCGACCGGCCACACCGAACGCAACAGGGGTAAACGATGACCGATTCGTCCTTCGATGTCCGGTTCGATGCCGGGCAGGCGGATAGCCGTTGGCAAGCGGCGTGGGCCGAAGCGCGCTGCTTCGAGGCCGACAGCGCCTCGGCCAAGCCCAAAAGCTTTGTGCTGGAGATGTTTCCCTATCCCTCGGGCCGCATCCACATCGGCCACGTGCGCAATTACACGATGGGTGACGTGCTGGCGCGCTACAAGAAGCTGCGCGGGTTCGAGGTGCTCCACCCGATGGGCTGGGACGCGTTCGGCATGCCGGCCGAAAATGCGGCGATGGAAAAGGGCGTACATCCCGCCGGCTGGACTTACGACAACATCGCCACGATGAAGCGGCAATTGCAGCAGCTGGGCTTCGCGCTCGACTGGAGCCGCGAACTGGCCACCTGCGATCCAACTTACTACGGCCACGAGCAGGCGCTGTTTCTCGATCTTTACCAGGCGGGCCTCGTCTATCGCCGCGAAAGCGCGGTCAACTGGGACCCGGTTGACCAGACGGTGCTGGCCAATGAGCAGGTGGTGGATGGGCGCGGCTGGCGCTCGGGCGCGCTGGTCGAGAAGCGCAAGCTCTCCCAGTGGTTCCTCAAGATCACGCACTTTGCGCAGGACCTGCTGGATGGCCTGGCCACGCTGGATACCTGGCCCGAGAAGGTGCGCCTGATGCAGGAAAACTGGATCGGCAAGAGCCAGGGCCTGCAATTCGCCTTCGACCTGTCCAATGGTGAAGCGCTGGAGGTTTACACCACCCGGCCCGATACGATCTTCGGCGCCAGCTTCGTGGCCGTGGCGCCCGATCATCCCATTGCGCAGGGCGTGGCGGCAATCAATTGCGACGCGGCCAAGTTCATCGACCTGTGCAAGCAGGGCGGCACCACCGCTGCCGAACTGGAAACCGCCGAAAAGCTGGGCTTCGACACCGGTATTGGCGCGAAGCATCCGTTCACCGGGGCATACCTGCCGGTCTACATCGCCAATTTCGTGCTGATGGAATATGGCACTGGTGCCGTCATGGGCGTGCCGGGGCATGACCAGCGCGACTTCGATTTTGCCAGCAAATATGGCCTGCCGATCACCCGCGTGATTGCCGCTAGCACCGAGGTTGCCGATACACCCCTAACCGAGGCGGAATCGGGCGACGGCGTCTGCGTCAATTCGGATTTCCTGAACGGCATGATCGTGGCCGACGCCAAGGCCGCCGTGATCTCGCGTCTCGAAGCCGACGGCTGCGGCGAGGGCAAGACCGTGTGGCGCCTACGTGACTGGGGCGTTTCGCGCCAGCGCTATTGGGGCACGCCGATCCCGTTCATCCATTGCGAGGCTTGCGGTGTGGTGCCGGTGCCAAAGGCCCAGTTGCCGGTCGAATTGCCTGAAGATGTAGATTTTTCGGTCCCCGGCAATCCGCTGGACCGCCATCCCACGTGGAAGCATGTCGCTTGCCCGCAATGCGGCGCTGCCGCGCGGCGCGAGACCGATACGCTGGATACTTTCGTCAATTCCAGCTGGTATTTCCTGCGTTTTGCCAGCCAGCCGGCCGACAAGCCGTTCGACGCCGCCGAAGTGGCACAATGGCTGCCGGTGGAGCAGTATATCGGCGGCATCGAGCACGCGATCCTGCACTTGCTCTACGCCCGCTTCTGGACCCGCGCGCTGGCCCACGTGGGCCTGATCGACGTGAAGGAGCCGTTCGCCAGCCTGTTTACGCAAGGCATGGTGACACACGAGACCTATTCGCGCCGCGATGGTCCGCGCGACCTGTTCTTCAGCCCGGCCGAGGTTGAGCGCAGTGGCGCCGGTGCGACATTGAAAGCCGATGGCCAGCCGGTGGACATCGGCAAGGTCATCAAGATGTCCAAGTCGAAGAAGAACGTCGTCGACCCGGAAGACATCATTGCCGATTACGGTGCCGACGCCGTCCGCTGGTTCATGCTCTCCGACAGCCCGCCCGAGCGTGACCTGCCGTGGTCCGAAGCGGGGATCGAAGGCTGCGCGCGGTTCGTCCAGCGCTTGTGGCGCTTATTCGGCCAGGTTGGTGCTGGCGGCGCGGGTGCCGATGCGGGGCAGGATATCGCGCTTGACCGCAAGCTGCACCAGACCATTGCCGCAGTGGGCACCGATATCGAGGCGCTGAGCTTCAACAAGGCCGTGGCGCGCATCTATGAGCTGACCGGGGCGATTGAGAAAGCGGCCCCTTCGGCCAGCCGTTCGGACGCGATCCGCCAATTGATCGTGCTGGTTTCACCGATGATGCCGCATCTGGCGGAGGAAGCCTGGGCGCGGTTCCGGCTGGGGCTGGTGGCCGAGGCGGCCTGGCCTGCTGTCGACCCCGCCCTGCTGGTGGAGGACGAGGTGACCGTGGCCGTGCAGGTCAAGGGCAAGCTGCGTGATACGCTGACCGTGGCCAAGGGCTTGTCCAACGCCGAACTGGAAGCACTGGCGCTGGCATCAGAAAAGGTGCAGCGTTCGCTGGATGGAGCGCAAGTGCGGAAAGTGATCGTAGTGCCTGATCGTCTGGTCAACATCGTCGCGTGAACCGGCTGCTGCGCCTCGCCTGCGGTGTGTGCCTGCTGGCAGCCGTGCCGGGCTGCGGCTTGCGCCCGATGTATGCCGGCGGCTCTTCGGGCGCGGTGGCGCAGGGCCTGGCAGCGGTGGACGTCAGCGCCATCGAGGGACGTGAAGGTTATTTGGTGCGCAATGCCCTGCTGGACCGGCTGGCGCAAAGTGGCGGGACAAGCGCGCCGCGCTATCGGCTGGACGTGTTGCTGGATGACCAGCTGGAAGGCCTGGGCCTGCTGACCGACGACACCATCGGCCGCGAACGGCGGACCTTGCGGGCGCGCTATCAGCTGGTCGATCTGGCAAGCGGCGCGATCATGGTTGATGCCACTGCCGGGTCCGACGCCGGCATCGACGTGGTTTCCTCGGAATTCGCCACCATCGCCGCCGAACAGAGCGCGCTGGAAAACCTTGCCCAGCAAGTGGCTGACCGCATCGTCACCCGGCTGGCGCTCACTCTCGACGGACAACAGTGAAAGCCACGCAGCGCGACTTTGCAACCGTGGCGCAGCGCGCAGCGGGGGCTTGCGCGATCTGGTTCTTCTGCGGCCCTGATGAAGCGGGCGCGTCGCTGGCTTGCAGCCGCGTGATCGCCGATCTGGCCGATGCCGGGGAGCGGATCGATATATCGGGCGGAGAACTGAAGGCCGATCCGGTCCGTCTGGTGGACGAGGCGCGCTCAACGTCGCTGTTCGGCGGCGCCCGGCATATCGTGGCGCAGGTGACGGGTGAGGAAGCGCTGAAGGCGGTCGAGGCCTTTTGCGAGATGGCTGACCTGGGCGAGATGCAACACGCCTGCCCGGTGTTCATCGTGGCATCAGGCGCCACCGACAAGTCGCGCACCGCGAAGCTGCTGGTCGACCGCAAAGACGGCCTGGTGGCCATGTTCCACGCTCCCGACATCAACGACGTAAAGCGGGAAATCCGCGCGATGCTGGATGCGGCGGGACTGCGGACGTCGGGCGACCTGATCGACCGCCTGGCTCACGCGGCCAACATGGACCTGCGGATCGCCCGGTCGGAAGTGGAGAAGCTGGCGCTATACTGCGATGCCAGCCCGCAAGCGCCCAAGTCGGCCACGCTTGAGGCTTTCGAGGAGATCTGCGCCAAGACTGCCGAGGACGATCTGCCGCCCATCGTCAACGCCGTGCTGGGCGGAGACCTGCGCCGGGTGCCCGCCGAACTGCAGCGCATCCGCGAACTGGGCCTCAACCCGGTCGCCATCGCGCTGGCGCTGGAACGGCGCGCGGCGCAACTGGCTGGGCTATCCGCGCGCATGGGCCCGCGCGAGGATGTGCCGCGCTTTCTGGAGCGGCAGGGCGTGTTCTTCAAGGAACGGCGCGTGATCGAGGAGCAATTGCGCCGCTGGCCCAGCCACAAGCTGGACCGCCTGGTGAGTCGCCTGACCGAATTGCACCGCGCGCTGATTGGCAACAGCCAGACGGCAGAACTGCGCCTGACCCAGTCGCTGACCCAGATCGCTCGCTTCGCCGCCAGCAATCGGCGCTGAATCTCGCATCCATTACACCTCGGCATCCGCCGGGTGGTGCTGTTCATGCGGCAGGCCGTTCCCGTCCCGGAACTGGCCACCTTTCTCTTCGCACGTGCGGAAAAACTGGGGGGCCCGCAGAGCCTAATGCTGTATTAGGTAGCAATACCTAGTCCGCAGGTTGGGTGCGTATGGAAGGGACGAACCATGGACCTCTCGCCTGTTCAGCAAGGGACCGAGGAGCTGCGTGCTCCCGTCGCCCATCCTGCTGCAGGTGTCCGCCTCCAATAAGACCTGGAATACCTCAATACCTGGAGCTTGTGGGGCGATTTGATGATTGTGCTGCGCACGATGCGGGTGCTTTCCCACCACCGCGCGCTCTAGGACGCACTCAGCCTAAAGCCGCGCACCGTGGTGCAGGAACGCGCGATAGGCGTCGGCAATGCCTTCTTCCAGGCCAATGCGGGGATGCCAGCCCAGGGCGGCAATCCGTTCACCACTCATCAGTTTGCGCGGGGTGCCGTCGGGGCGTGACAAGTCACGCGTGATTGCGCCCTCAAACCCGACCACCTTGCACACCAGCGCAGTCAGTTCGGCTATCGTCACATCCGTGCCTGAACCCAGATTGATGTGCTCGTCGTCAGAATAGTTCTGCAGCAGGAACACGCAGCCATCGGCTACGTCGTCGACATGCAGCAATTCGCGGCGCGGCGTTCCGGTGCCCCACATCTCAATCGAAGGTGCGCCCGCCAGCTTGGCTTCGTGCGCCTTGCGAATCAGCGCGGGGAGGACGTGGCTGTTTTGAAGATCGAAGTTATCGCCCGGACCGTAGAGGTTGGTCGGCATCGCGCTGATGTAATCGCAGCAGTACTGCTTGCGGTAAGCCTGGCACAGCTTGATGCCGGCGATCTTGGCGATGGCATACCATTCGTTGGTTGGTTCCAGCGGACCGGTCAGCAGCGCCTCTTCCGGGATCGGCTGCGGGGCCATCTTGGGATAGATGCACGACGAGCCGAGGAACAGCAGCTTGGCCACGTTTGACTGCCGCGATGCCTCGATCAGGTTACTCTCGATCATCAGGTTGTCGTAGAGAAACTCGGCCGGATACGTGGCATTGGCATGGATCCCGCC
>JAZKFK010000209.1:8369-11821 GCA_040386475.1 Pseudomonadota bacterium
ATGCCTTCGCCGCGGAATTCCAGCGGAATGCCGGCATCCTCGAACGCCCAGCGCACGAAATCGCGCACGTGGGTGGTTTCGCCGGTGGCCAGCACATAGTCGTCCGGCTCGTCCTGCTGCAGCATCAGCCACATGCCGCGCACATATTCGCGCGCATGGCCCCAGTCGCGCCGCGCATCCAGGTTGCCCAGGTGCAGTTTGTCCTGCCGGCCCAGCGCAATCGCGGCGGCCGCGCGGGTGATCTTGCGGGTGACGAAAGTCTCACCGCGTAGCGGGCTTTCATGGTTGAACAGGATGCCGTTGGAAGCATGCATGCCGTAGGCTTCGCGGTAATTCACCGTGATCCAGTAAGCATAAAGTTTGGCTGCGGCATAAGGGCTGCGCGGGTAAAACGGCGTTGTTTCGCGCTGCGGCACTTCCTGCACCAGGCCATACAGTTCCGAAGTGGAGGCCTGGTAGAAGCGGCAGGTTTTCTCAAGCCCCAGGATCCGCATCGCCTCCAGCAGGCGCAGCGTGCCGATGGCGTCGGCATTGGCGGTATATTCGGGGGTTTCGAAACTGACTGCCACATGGCTTTGTGCGGCCAGGTTGTAGATTTCGTGCGGCTGCACGTCCTGCACGATGCGGATCAGGTTGGTCGAATCAGTCAGGTCACCGTGATGCAGGTGGAAGCGCCGGTTATCGACGTGGGGATCCTGGTAGATATCCTCGATCCGGCCAGTATTGAAACTGGACGAGCGCCGCTTAAGGCCGTGCACCTCATAGCCATTTTCCAGCAGCAAGTGTGCCAGATAGGCCCCGTCTTGCCCGGTTACCCCGGTAATCAGTGCGCGCTTGCTTTCGCCAGTGGGGGTCATTCAGGCTCTCTCGTTACGTCGTTAGGCGCGTAGTCTCAAAGGCTTGATCTAAGCAAGATTACTTTTGCGCCAAGGGGCGGCCGGATCGCCCTGCATACGCACATGTCAGCACCGGGCTCAAATTGTGCAGCGCAATATGATTGTTGCTGTCCCAGTCGGCGTACCATTAGGACATGGCAACTGCTACGCAATTTTGCTGAAGGCGAGGCACTGCGTTGAAAATTGCGATCCTTGGACTTAGCTACGTAGGTGCACTGCGGCCGGGTGCATCACCAGCCAGGGGCACTCCGTGATCCCAGTGCAAAGGGAAAACTGAGGCTGGCCAGCTGATCAAGGCGAAACACCAAGCTGTCGACCGGATCTGCGGCAAGTGACCAAGAGTAGGCGAGGCATACAGCGACCAGGAATGCGGCAAAGGCCAGCGGGCGTCGCAGAAGTCCCAGCAGGGCGGCCAGTACTACCGGTCCTAACTACTGCCTCGTAGAGCAAAGTCCACAGGCTGCCGTTGATTTCTGGGTCATAGGGATTGCTTTCAAAGAGCCCCGGCCGCAGATATTGTGGGAATGCGGGGCAAAGATTGCGCGGAAGATAGGTCCAGGCCGGGCTGCTGGTGAAAAAGGTTGAGGCAGGCCACTGTTTGACGGCGGCACCACATACCTCGGTCGGCAGCAATACGACGAGCAAGGCGTGGTCGAGCCGAAAGTTCCGTGCTAGCATGAGATGCACTATGGTTCGCCGGCGATCCAAGCTGCGGGCGACTAACAGTCCCGAATTCCCTGAGAATGTGGCGGCAGAGTGGAGGCTCAACGATTCGCCGGTAATGGCGACCTACGGCTCAACCACGCCACAACCAAGCGCGATCGGATAGGCGTGTGACACCAGCACAATGATCGCCGCGATCATGCGGGCGAGGTTGAGATGATTGTCCCGGCCGCCTAGCACAGCGTCAAGGCTCACCGTCGACTCCGCTAGCGTGGTGTCCCGCCCATTATCGGCAGTCCGCGATCATGCGCTGACCAGTGGCCGCCACCAATGCTCGTTGTCGAGGAACCATCGCAGGGCGGACGACAGCCCGGTTTCGAAATCGTGCTGCGGGATATAGCCAAGCTCTGCCCGGGCCTTGCGTTCATCGATGGCATAGCGCCGGTCGTGTCCCGCCCGGTCGGTGACGAAGGTCTTCAGTGCGCTGGTCGGCCGGCCTTGTGCGGCCGGGGCATCGGGATAGCGGCTGGCCAGCCCGTCAATCTCGGCAAAGGCCCGGTCAACCTCGGCGCAGATGCGATCGATCACGGCCATGTTGGGCAGTTCCTCGCCGCCGCCGATGTTGTAGGTCTCGCCCGGCTTGCCCTTTGCCAGGCACGCCGCGATACCGCGGCAATGGTCCGACACGTGCAGCCAGTCGCGCACGTTCATGCCATCGCCGTAGATCGGCAGGGGCTTGCCGGACAAGGCGTTGAGCAGGAACAGTGGGATCAACTTCTCAGGATACTGGTACGGACCATAATTGTTCGAGCAGTTGCTGGTCGAGACTTCCAGCCCGAAGGTGTGGTGATAGGCCCGCACAAGGTGATCGGACGCCGCCTTGGATGCCGAATAGGGCGAATTTGGCGCATAGGGCGTGGTTTCGCTGAAGGCGGCATCGTCCGGCGCCAGCGAACCGAACACTTCGTCGGTCGAGATATGGTGGAACCGGTGCGGCAAGCCGCTGCCTTCACTGATCCACACCTTGCGGGCGGCTTTCAGCAGGCTGTTGGTGCCAAGTATATTGGTATCGATGAACGCATCCGGCCCGGCGATCGAGCGATCGACATGGCTCTCGGCCGCGAAATGGACGATCGTGGCGATGCTGCGATCACTCAACAGGGCTTCGACCAGCGCGGTATCGCGGATATCGCCCACCACCAGATCGGCCTGCTCGACGCCTGCCAGCGTCGATGCATTGCCCGCATAGGTCAGGCAATCGAGCACGGTGATGGCATCTCCGGGGTGCTCCTTGGCCCAATAGCGGACGAAGTTGCCGCCAATGAAGCCAGCGCCGCCGGTGACCAGCAGGTTAGCCAAGTGCCTGTTCCTCCTTAAGCATGCGCCGCAAGTTTACGAGCCAATGAATTAGGTGTTTCATTCAACAGAGAGCGTGTGCCGCTGCAATCGAGCAACGAGAAGGCGGGCCGCGCTCCTGCTGCACGTGCCGCTGGACCATGCGTGGATCAACCTCTTCCCGCTGCGCTTCTGGGCCTGGGTGTTCCTGCTTTTGCTGGTGGTGGTGACCTATGCGGCCAGCTTCCTGGCGTTTACCTTCTTTGAGCGGCCGATGACCCGGCGGCTCAATGCCTGGCTGGCCCCCGCTCAAGCCTGATCCTCAGTCCTGATCGGGAACTGCGAAGGTCCCGCTGACCCGGCCACTGCCGGCGCTTGAACCACCAGCACTCCCGTCAACGCTGGACACGCCGGAGTTGAGATCCACCACCAGCCGCCCGCCGCTCAGGTTGTCGCTGCCGCGGCGCAGGTTGACCCCGCCCGAAAGGATGATGACCTTGCGGTTGAAGTCATAGACAGCGGCGGCCCCGCTCGCCCGCTCGGCTCCGCGCGTGACCA
>JAZKFK010000210.1:0-5694 GCA_040386475.1 Pseudomonadota bacterium
TGCTGGAGGAAGTGAAGGCGCACAATCCGCTGATCTTCACCAAGAGCGGGGTGATGCTGGGGCTGGGCGAGCAGCGGCTGGAGGTGCACCAGGTGATGGATGACATGCGCAGCGTGGACATCGATTTCCTCACCATGGGGCAATACCTGCAACCCACGCCTCGCCATGCCCGGGTGGAGGATTTCGTCCATCCCGATGTGTTCGCCGGCTATGGCGCCGTGGCGCGGGCCAAGGGGTTCCTGCAGGTCGCGGCCAGTCCGCTGACCCGGTCCAGCTATCACGCGGGCGACGATTTTGCCGAGATGCGCGCCACTCGCGAACAGCGGCTGGCTCAACGATTGGCCAAGCGTCCGGCCTGATGCCTTCCATAAACGAGACCCGCCGGCTACCCTATTCGGCAGAACAGATGTTCGACCTGGTGGCTGACGTAGGCCGCTATCCCGAATTCCTGCCTTGGGTAGTCGCCACCCGCGTGCGCAATCGGACCGAGGAAGGGCTGGAGGCTGACATGCTGGTGGGCTTCAAGGCCATCCGCGAAAAGTTCACCAGCCGGGTGACGCTGGACCGCGCGCGGTCGGTACAGGTGCACTATGTCGATGGCCCGCTACGCGATCTTGACAACGACTGGACCTTCACCGCGCTGCCCGATGGCGCATGCGAGCTGACCTTCAGCGTGGATTTCACGTTCAAGAACATGATGTTCGAAGCGTTGGCCGGACAGTATATCGACCGGGCCTTCCGCAAGATGGTGGCGGCGTTTGAAGAGCGCGCCGCCGCGCTTTACGGCAGCAGCAATTCCAGCGCCGACAGCGTAGCCTGAAGCCGCACACCGGCGCGGGTGGTTTCGGCATAGACCTTGTGTTCGGCCTCGGGCTGGGCTTCGCCGCGCACCAGCTTGGCAAAGACCACGGTGCCCACAGGCTTTTCCGGGCTGCCGCCATCGGGGCCGGCAATGCCGCTGATCGCCACCGCCACATCGGCCCGGCTGCGCGCCAGTGCGCCATGTGCCATGGCATAGACGCACGCGACCGACACTGCGCCAAAGGCATCGATGATGTCGGGCGAAACGCCCAGCATCTCGATCTTGGCTTCGTTCGAGTAGGTCACATAACCGCGATCGAGCACGGCAGAACTACCCGGCACCTCGGTAAGAGCCGCCGCCACCAGCCCGCCGGTGCAGCTTTCGGCCACCACCACCTTGCGGCCCAGCGCGCGGTTTTCCGCCACCACGCGGGCGGCGAGTTCGGCAATCTTCTCGGGCAGCACGGTGTTCATCGGCGACGCGCCTCGGCTGCACCACCTGCCCCGCCACCGCTCTGTGTTTCCAGCACCACCACGCCCATCAACTCGGCCAGGCTTTCCGGCGGCAGCGGATCGAGGAGGGCAAGGATACGGTCAATCTTGCCGCAATCGGCCAGGTCCACTTCGCTCTGCACCTTCCCCGCGATCAGCTCGCGCGCCAGCGGCTCGACATTCTCGGCCGGCAATTGCTGGATCAGCGTGGCCATCTGCGGATTCTCGCTGGTGACCAGCCGGGTCATGGCCGCGCGGGCAGCGGGAAAGCGCCCGCGGGAGGCGCCATCAAGCCGCGCACCCAGAGCATCGCCGTTCGTGCGCATATAGGCATCACCCGGCAATTGCGCGCCGCAGCGGGTCTGCAAGGCGCGGAAAGCGTGCGGCATGGCGTAGAGCGCCACGGCGTTGACTTCGGCCGCGCTGAATTGCGGACGGGTCTGGGCAGCCAGCGGCTGCGCGATAGCACAGGCGAGGAGGGCGGTGAGGGCGAGACGCTTGGTCATGCTGGCGAAATCCTTTGTCATAAGGCGACCAGGGTACACACGGCCTGCGCCGCAATCCCTTCGCCGCGGCCGGTAAAGCCCAGCCGTTCGGTGGTGGTGGCCTTTACATTCACACAGTCCCCCTGAACCCCCAGCAACCGCGCCAGTTCCGCACGCATGGCATCGCGGTAAGGCCCGATCTTGGGCGCCTCGCAGATCAGCGTGACATCGACATTACCGACGCGCAGGCCCTTGGCCGCCGCCAGCGCCACCGCGTGCTCAACGAACCGGCCGGAAGCGGCCCCGCGCCATTGCTGGTCGCTGGGCGGAAAATGCTGGCCGATATCGCCTTCACCCGCTGCACCCAGCACGGCATCGACCACGGCGTGCAGCGCCACATCGGCGTCGGAGTGACCGGACAGCCCCTTGTCGTGCGGGATCAGGAGGCCGCACAGCCACAATTCCTCACCCTCGGCCAGGCGGTGAACGTCGAACCCGGTGCCGGTGCGGATCATAAGAGCCTGCTCCTGTGAGAAATCGGCTGCAAAGGTCAGCTTGCGCAGACGCTCGTCACCGGCCACCAGCGCCACGGTGAGGCCGGCGGCATGAGCGACTTGCGCATCGTCTCCGGCATCGGGCGCGCCTTGCCACTGGCGATGCGCGGCAAGGATATCGGCCAAGCGGAACGCCTGCGGGGTCTGCACGCGGCGCAAAACCTCGCGGTCGGCCTTGTCGTGCATCGTGGCGCCTTGTGCGGTGACCAGCGAGTCGACCACCGGCAGAACGGGAATGGCGCCGGGACTGGTGGCCAGCGCGGCAACAAGTCGCGCGACAACCTCTGGCGGGCAATCTGGCCGTGCGGCATCGTGGATCAACACGTGGGCAGGGGAATGGGCGGCGAGCGCTTCCAACCCGTTGCGGACTGACTCTTGCCGTGTGACGCCACCAGTTACCAGCAGGGGATCAAGGCCTTGCAGCATCTCCTGCACCAGCTGGTCCGCACCCTCGGGGATCACCACGCACAGCCAACCAACCCCGGCATCGCGCAGCTTTTCCGCCGCCTGGCGTAACACCGGCTTGCCGCGCCACGGCGAAAATTGCTTGGGCAGCGGTTGCCCCGCACGCAGGCCCTGTCCGGCCGCCACGATCACGGCAGCAAGCGACTTGTCGGGAGCAGGGAAGGGCTGGTCCATCTGCCCGGCGCGCTAGCCGCTTGCGGCGCCCCTCGCAATCCACTAAGCGCTGCCCAATATTTAGGCACATCATGACAGAAGCGACGATACCCACGCCCCCGGCCATGCAGCCGATCGCCATTGGTCCCGTGCGGATCGAGTGCCCGGTGGTGCTCGCGCCGATGACCGGGGTGAGCGACCTGCCGTTCCGCACGCTGGTACGCCGCTACGGTTCGGGCCTCAACGTGACCGAGATGATCGCCAGCGAGGCGGCCATTCGTGAAACCCGCCAGTCAATCCAGAAGGCAGCTTGGGCGCCGGCGGAAGAGCCGGTGTCGATGCAACTTGTCGGCTGCGATCCCGCCAGCATGGCCGAGGCCGCCAAGCTGTCCGAAGGGCAGGGCGCGGCGATTATCGACATCAACTTCGGGTGCCCGGTACGCAAGGTCGTCGGTCAACTGGCCGGATCCGCGCTGATGCGCGAAGTGCCGCTGGCCATCAAGCTGATGGAAGCGACGGTCAAAGCCGTCTCCGTACCTGTCACGGTCAAGATGCGCATGGGCTGGGATCACGCCAGCCTTAATGCGCCCGAGTTGTCGCGTATTGCGCAGGACCTGGGCGTGAAGATGATCACCATCCACGGCCGCACGCGCAACCAGATGTACCAGGGATCGGCCGACTGGTCGTTCGTCCGCAAGGTCAAGGATGCGGTGACGATCCCGGTGATCGTCAACGGCGACATTTGCTCCATCGACGATGCCGCGCAGGCGCTTGGCCAGTCCGGCGCGGATGGGCTGATGATCGGGCGCGGGGCCTATGGCAAGCCGTGGCTGCTGGGGCAGGTGATGCACTGGTGGCGCACCGGCGAGGAGCTGGCCGCTCCCGATCTGGCCGAGCAATATGCCACGCTGGTCGAGCACTATCGTCATATGCTTGAACACTACGGCGATCATGCCGGGGTGCGCATCGCCCGCAAGCACTTGGGCTGGTACACCAAGGGCCTGCACGGATCCGCCGAGTTCCGCCACTTCGTCAACACCATCGACGATCCGGCCCGCGTGCTCGATGAGCTGGAGCGGTTCTACACTCCGGTGCTGGAGCGCCTGGCCGCGTGAGCCAGCCGGGCGAGACCGTGCCCGCCGCGGCGGACCTGATCGCAGGCCTGACTTTCGCCATGCTGGTGGTAACCCCCGATCTCACCGTCCATTCGGCCAACCCGGCGGCGGAATCCATGCTGGGCCGCAGCTCGAAGCGGCTGGCCGGGCGTGACCTGACCGACATCCTGGATTTCAGCGAGATGCACGTGGGCGACCATTTGCGCCGCAATGAGGAGCAGCTGATCGCACGCGGCGTGCCGATGCGGATCGGTGACAAGGCGGTGCTGATTAATCTCACCGTATCACCCCTGGCGACACATCCGGGCTGGCGCGTGGTGACGCTGTCCGATGCCGGGCAGGGCGAGCGTTTCGGCAACGAGGAACGCCGCGTATCGCTGCGCGGCCCCGCCGTGCTGGCGCATGAGATCAAGAACCCGCTGGCGGCCATTCGCGGGGCAGCGCAACTGGTGGCACGCCAGCTGGACGAGAAGCAGCGCGGCATGACCAATCTGATCGCCGACGAGGTGGACCGCATCGCCCAGTTGATCGACCGGATGCAGCGGCTGGGGCGAGAGAAAGCCGAGCCGGTCGCCCCGCTCAACCTGCACGCCGCGATCCATCGCGCGCTGGATACGGTGCAGGCCGCCAGCGATGGCAAATTGCGGGTGCGAGAGGAGTTCGATCCCTCGCTGCCGCCGGTTGTCGCCAATGAAGGCGCACTGGTGCAAGTGCTGATCAACCTGCTGAGCAATGCCCGCGATGCCTGCGCCGACCAGCCCAAGCCGCAAGTGGCCATCCGCACGCGCTTTGTCAGCGGGCTGGTGATGAACGTGTTCCGCCTGGGCCGACCGGTGAAGCTGCCGATCGAAGTGCAGGTCAGCGACAACGGCCCCGGCATCGATCCGGCGGTGGAACAGCACATCTTTGAACCGTTCGTCTCCAGCAAGCCCAACGGGCAGGGGCTGGGGCTGGCGCTGGTGCAGAAACTGGTGCGCGACATGGACGGACGCATCAGCCACGAGCGCGACAATGCGACCGGTTGGACCCATTTCCGGATCCACCTGCCGATGGCCAAAATGGGGGATTGAGCAATGCCGAGGCGCGCCTTGCTGGTGGAGGACGATACCGCCATTGCCATGGTCATCACGGCCGCGCTGGAGGATGAGGCGTTCACCGTCGACCGCTGTGACAGGATCGCCGAGCGTGACCGGCTGCTGCTGGACAACGAATATGACGTGATGCTGACCGATGTCATCCTGCTGGATGGCGATGGCATCACCACGCTGCCGCAGGTAACCGCCGCTTACCCGGATATGCCGGTTATCATCCTGTCTGCCCAGAACACGCTGGATACCGCCGTGCGCGCCAGCGATACCGGGGCCTTCGAGTATTTCCCCAAGCCGTTCGACCTTGATGAACTGGTGCGCGCGGCGTGCCAGGCGGCGGCATCCAATACCCAGCAGGGCGGCGAGGAGGAAGTGGCCGGCGAAGGCCTGCCGCTGATCGGCCGCAGCCAGAAGATGCAGGAGGTTTATCGCATGATCACCCGCGTCCTGCGCAATGATCTGACCGTGCTGGTGCTGGGCGAATCCGGCACCGGCAAGGAACTGGTGGCCGAAGCGATCCACCAGCTGGGTGCGCGCAAGG
>JAZKFK010000211.1:0-3225 GCA_040386475.1 Pseudomonadota bacterium
CACTGCCCGATCTGATGGAGGTGGGTGCGCTGGTGGATGCCGCGCTGGTCGGCTTCGATCGCCGCGAGCTGGTGACCATCCCGCCGCTGCACGACGGGGCGCGCTGGGATGCGCTGGATGCCGCGCGGCAGGGCCTGCTCGCGGACCTGCGGCAGGCCCATGTGGCAGAGCGTTATCGCGCCGCCGCCTGAAACGGCAAAAACCAGAACAGAAGGGACAACACATGACGTTCAAGGCACTGCTCGCCAACAAGACCGGCGACACCATCTCCACCAGCCTGGTGGACTTCAAGGACGAAGACCTGATGCTGGGCGACGTCACGGTCGCGGTCGCGTATTCGACGGTGAACTACAAGGACGCGCTGGCGCTCAGCGGCCGGTCACCGGTCATCCGCCAGTTCCCGCTGATTCCCGGCATCGACTTCGCAGGTGTCGTCGAGGCGTCGACCCATCCCGGCTTCGTGGCCGGCGACCGTGTGCTGGCCAACGGCTGGGGGTTGAGCCAGACACACCACGGCGGCTTCGCGCAGAAGGCGCGGGTGAGCGGTGATTGGCTGGTCAAGATCCCGGAGGTCTTCTCGACCCGGGATGCCATGGCCATCGGCACCGCCGGGTACACCGCCATGTTGTCCGTGCTCGCGCTGGAGCACGGTGGCCTGACGCCTGAGCGCGGCGACATCCTGGTGACCGGCGCCAACGGCGGGGCTGGCTCCGTGGCCATCGCCCTGCTGTCCAAGCTCGGCTACCGCGTGATCGCATCGACCGGCCGCCTTGAGGAAGCGGACTACCTGCGCGCACTGGGAGCGGCCGAGATCATCGACCGCCACACCCTGTCCGAAGCGGGCGCACCGATCGGCAAGGAGCGCTGGGCCGGGGCCATCGATTCGGTCGGCAGCCATACCTTGGCGAACGTGCTGGCGCAGACCCAGTACCGCGGCGTGGTCGCGGCCTTTGGCCTCGCACAGGGCGCGGATCTGCCGGCGTCGGTGCTGCCCTTCATCCTGCGCAACGTCACCCTGGCCGGCATCGACTCGGTCAATGCACCGCAGCCGGCGCGGCTGCAGGCCTGGTCGCGTCTCGCCAGCGACCTGGACCTCGCCAAGCTGGCACGGACAAGCAAGGTGATCGGCTTGGCACAAGTGCCCGAAGTCGCCAGCCAGGTCCTCGCGGGGAAGGTGCAGGGACGCACCATCGTCGATGTGAATGCGTGAGCATCCAGGATCGCGCATGCCCTACAGCGACAGCCCCACCCGATCGATCGATGTAGCGGGGACGGCATTTGCCTACCGCGACCTGGGGCCGCGCAGTGGCATGCCGCTGGTCCTGCTCAACCACTGGGGCGCGGTGCTCGACAACTTCGACCCGCGGATCGTCGATGGTCTGGCCCGCAGGCACCGCGTCATCGCCATCGACTACCGGGGGATCGGCGCTTCTGGCGGAACGGCTCCCGTGACCATCGATGCCATGGCACGGGATGTGATCGCACTGGTCCACACACTGGGTTTCGAGAAGATCGATCTGCTCGGCTTCTCCCTCGGCGGATTCGTGGCGCAAGACATCGTGCTCAAAGCCCCCGCCCTGGTGCGCCGGCTCATCCTGACCGGGACGGGGCCGGCGGGTGGCCAGGGCATCGACCAGGTCGGGGCGGTCTCGTGGCCGCTGATGGTCAAGGGCCTGCTGACGCTACGCGACCCCAAGACCTACCTGTTCTTCACCGCCACGGCCAATGGGCGCCAAGCCGCGAAGGCCTTCCTGCAGAGGCTGAAGGAGCGCAGGACGAACCGGGACAAGGGGCCAACCCCCAGTGCGTTCCTGCGGCAGTTGAAGGCCATCAAGGCGTGGGGGCTGCAGGTGCCACAGGATCTGGGCAGCATCCGCATCCCTGTGTTGATTGCCAATGGCGACAAGGACATCATGGTGCCCACCGCGAACAGCCATGACATGGCGCGGCGCATTCCGGGCTCGCAACTGGTCATCTACCCAGACGCCGGGCATGGCGGGATCTTCCAGTACCACAGCGAGTTCGTGCCCAAGGCGCTGCGCTTCTTGAATGACTGAAGCGAGCCCCAAGAGAACGGCCACTCTCATTTGAAAACCCTGGAGAAAAGTCCCGTCATGCAAGCATTCATCATCGACCGCTACGGAAAGAAAGAAGCTGGCCGCATCGGCGACATGCCCGAACCGGAGGTGCGGGACGATGACGTCCTGGTCCAGATCCACGCGGCGAGCGTCAATGCGCTGGACTCGAAGATCAAGAGCGGCGAGTTCAAACTGATTCTTCCCTACCGCCTCCCGCTGATCCTGGGCAACGACGTGGCCGGTACGGTCCTGCGGGTCGGCGCGCGCGTTCGCAGCTTCAAGCCCGGTGACGAGGTCTATGCGCGCCCTGACGATGACCGCATCGGCAGCTTCGCCGAACGCATCGCCATCAAGGAATCGTCGCTGGCGCTCAAGCCCAGGAATCTCAGCATGGCCGAGGCAGCCTCCCTGCCCCTGGTGGCGCTGACGGCCTGGCAGACGCTGGTGGAAACCGCCCAGCTGAAAAAGGGGCAGAAGGTGCTGATCCCTGCCGGCTCGGGCGGCGTCGGCACGATCGCCATCCAACTGGCCAAGCATCTCGGCGCGTTCGTGGCCACGACCACCAGTACGGCCAACATCGACTGGGTGAAGGCCTTGGGCGCGGACGTCGTGATCGACTACAAGCAGCAGGACTTCAGCACCGTGCTGCGTGACTACGACGTGGTGCTGAACAGCCTGGGCAACGACGAGTTGAACAAATCGCTACAGGTTCTGAAGCCGGGCGGGCATCTCATCTCGATCTCCGGGCCACCCACCCCGGCGTTCGCCGCCGCGCGTGGACTGGCCTGGCCGCTCCAACAGGTGCTGCGGCTGCTGAGTTTCGGCATCAGGCATAGGGCCAGGAAGAACGGAGGGGCCTACACCTTCGTTTTCATGCGGGCCGATGGGGCGCAGCTGCGCGAGATCACGTCCCTCGTCGAATCAGGCGCCATCCGCCCGGTCGTCGACAAGGTGTTCCCGTTTCAGGACACCGACAAGGCGTTGGCTTACGTGGACAGTGGACGCGCCAAGGGCAAGGTCGTGGTGCAAATGGTGTAGCTGGCGCATGCCTGCGCCAGCGTCGTCGATCAGGCCCTTGCCCCGCCTGTTCAACAAGCTGTCGTGCTTCGGTGTGCGCTTCGCGAGGGTATGCCCCTCACTCCCACTC
>JAZKFK010000212.1:0-3033 GCA_040386475.1 Pseudomonadota bacterium
AGGATTGCCAGAAGGCCACCGGCACCGGGCACACCACCATCGTGGGCATTCACAAAGACCAGTTGCGCCTGCACGGCACGCCGGCGACCTATACCAATGCGGGCGAAAGCGGCGGCAAGGTGACGCGGCATTTCTGCGGGCGTTGTGCGGGTCGGCTGTACACCTCGGGTGACATGCCGGGCGATTACATCATGGTGCAGGCCGGATCGCTCGACGATCCGGGTGCAGTCACTCCGCAGAACGCGATCTACGTGAAGGACAAGGTGAGCTGGGACATGCTTGACCCGGACCTCCCGCAATTCCCCGGCCTGCCGGAGCGCGTGCTCTAGAAACACGAAAGGGCAGGACCGGCGAACCGGCCCTGCCCTTCGTTACCCGATCAAAACGATCAGAAGCGGAAGTTCACCACTGCGCGCAGCGAGTGCCACGAGAGATCCTTCTCGGCCGGTGCCATCGTCACGCCGCCAGCCAGCACGAACGGGTTGGTCAGGCCTGCGGTGCCCTGGCCAACGGTGACCGAATAGTCGCCGTTGCTGACGTCGTTGTAGAGGTATTCCACGCCCAGCGAGATGGCGTCGGTGATCTTCACCTCGCCGCCGCCGCCAAGCTGGAAGCCCTGCGCCCAACCCTTTTCATCGTTCTGCGTGAACGTGTTGATAGTGTTGGTGGTGCTGAAGCTGTTGTCCATCTTGGCATTCAGCCAGCCGCCCGTGACGTAGACCAGGCCCATTTCCTGGCCCCAGCCCAGACGCCCGCGGATCGCTGCGGTGTAATCGACGCTGCGCGTGAAGGTGTACGAGGCAGGCGTGGTGCTGAACGCGGTGATCGTGTCATCCAGGTTGTTCATGCCCGCTTCGGCCACCAGGCCGATGATCATGTTGCTGCCAATCGGCACGTCATAGCCGATGCGCGCCGAGTAGCTGAACTCGTTGTCGTCATCGTCGCAGCCGGTGGCCGGTGCAGTGCTGGTGGCGGTGCCGCCGCAGAAGCCGGGCGAGAAGGCATTGGCGCCGGTCGAGGTCGTGACGGTTTCACCAAAGGTGCCGTTGTTGCCGCGATCGAAGGTGACCGTGTCGATGCTGTCATCGTTGAGAATGTCGTAACCGGCGGTGCCGCCGATGTAGAGGCCGCCCCAGCCGTTATCGTCCTGCGCCATTACCGGCGTGGCGATACCAGCGGCGAGTGCGGCGAGCGAAATGGCGAAAGTCTTGCGCATAAAAATCCTGATCCTTGTTACCGTTGGACGGCTCTTGCTTCCCGTCAGGAGGCTTAATCGCCCAGCCGGAGGCAGGTTCCGCAGTGCAGCAAAGAGAAAACAGGGTGTGACTAATTTAGCGCAGGTTGGCGCGCGGCAGGCGCAAGGCAACCAGCAGGCCGCCCAGATCCTCGCTTTCGGCGAGGTCGATGGAGCCGCCGTAAATCTCCACCACGTCGCGCACGATGGCCAGACCCAGGCCGGTGCCGGGCTTCTCGGTATCCAGCCGCGCGCCGCGGGTAAACAATTCGCCACGCTTGCCGGCCGGAATGCCCGCGCCGTCATCCTCGACCCACACCACGCACAGCGGTGCCTCGGGCTCGGCATCAACGGTGACAAACACGCTGCCACCGCCATACTTGGCTGCGTTCTCGATCAGGTTGCCGAGCATTTCCTCCAGGTCCTGCCGCTCGATCGCGACCTCGCTGTGCGCCGCGCCATCGATGTCGAAGCGGACCTGCGGATAGAGCCGGGCCACGGCCCCCTGCACCGCCTCCGCCGCCTCGCGCACATCGGCGCGGGCATGGCCCACAGCGCGGCGGCCCACGGCACGGGCGCGGGCAAGGTGATGCTCCACTTGCCGGCGCATGGTCATCACCTCGCGCAGCACCGTGGTGTCGAGATCGGGCGAATGGGCACTTGCGGCGTTGGTCAGTACGGTCAGCGGGGTCTTCAGCGCGTGGGCCAGGTTGCCGGCATGGGTGCGCGCTTCCTCGGCCTGCTTTTCAGAATGGGCGAGCAGCGCGTTCAACTCCTCCACCATCGGCTGGACTTCCAGTGGCAGCGGATCGGTCACCCGATTGGCCCCGGCAGTGCGGATGCGCTGGATCGAGCGGCGGATGCGGCGCAGCGGGCCAAGGCCGTACCAAGTTTGCAGGATGGCCATCACGAACAAGCCGATGCCCAGCACCGCGAACGACCACACCAGGATCACGCGGATGCTGGACAACTGCGCTTCCAGTTCGTCGCGCGAGCCGGCCACCGCGAACTGCCAGTCCACCTGGCTGCCTGGCAGGCCCACGGTGCGCTGCGCCACCCGCAGCTCCTCGCCGTTTTCGGATACCAGATCGTAGAAGATCGGCTGCACCGCGCGCACATCCTCGCGGATCGGCAGCGGGGTGTCCCACAAGGACCGCGAGGCATATGGGGCAAAGCCGCCGCCGTTGATCTGCCAATAGAACCCGCTGTTCGGTTCCAGAAAGCGCTGGTCACCCAGGATGCGGTTGAACGAGACTTCGCCGAATGGATCGATTTCGGCCGATGCGACCATGGCGTTCAGGGGTCTGGTCAGCTGGTCGTCGAACTGGTTGGAAACCATCGCTGTCAGCGTGCGATCCAGCGCCACGCCGCCCACAGTCAGCAGGATCAGGATCCAGCCAGCGGCGATCAGCATCATCCGGCGCGAGATCGAGCCGGTATGCGGCGCCTGCCCGTCCGCGTCAGGTGCAGGCGCGGAAATCCCTTCCGGGGCTGCCCCGCCTAGCGCAGCAGGCCCGGTGGCGGGCGCAAGGCCCGCCGCGTCATTCGCCGCGCGAATGGCCGGGATCGTCGAGGCTGTAGCCAAGGCCACGGATCGTGGTGATCACTTCGGCACCCAGCTTCTTGCGGATGCGGGTAACGAACACTTCGATAGTGTTGGAATCGCGGTCAAAGTCCTGATCGTAGATATGCTCGATCAGTTCGGTGCGGCTGACCACCTTGCCCTTGTGGTGCATCAGGTAGGACAGCAGCTTGTATTCCTGCGCGGTCAGCTTCACCGGCTCACCATTGCGGGTTAC
>JAZKFK010000213.1:0-3816 GCA_040386475.1 Pseudomonadota bacterium
GTCTCGCCCGCGATCCATTCGGCCACGGCAATGCCTTCGTCCTCGGCCTTGTGCGCCAGCATCGGGCCGGGGATCACGTCGCCAATGGCGCGCACACCGTCCACACTGGTGCGGAATTCGTGATCGACCTCGATCTGGCCGCGCTTGTTCGGCTCCAGCCCGATGGCTTCGATGTTCAGGCCCTGCACGTTGGGCTTGCGGCCAATCGCCACCAGCACGCAATCGGCGGTGATCGTCTCGGCGGCGCCACCGGCGGAGGGCTCAACAGTCAGCGTGGCTGTCTTGCCCTTGACGGTGCAGCCGGTGACCTTGGTGGACAGGCGCAATTCCATACCCTGTTTGGTGAAGATCTTAGCCGCTTCCTTACGCACGTCGCCGTCCATGCCGGGCAGCAACTGGTCAAGGTATTCGACCACGATCACCTTGGCCCCCAGGCGGCGCCACACGCTGCCCATTTCCAGCCCGATCACACCGCCGCCGATGACCACCAGCGTTTCCGGCACCTTGGCCAGTTCCAGCGCGCCGGTGGAATCGACCACCACGCCCTTGGCATTATCCACCTCCACGCCCGGCAGCGGGGTAACGCTGGAGCCGGTGGCAATCACGATCTCGTGCGCGGTGTGGTTCTGGCCGTTTGCCGAAACGGTGTGCGCATCCACGAAGCTGGCATGGCCGTTCAGCCAGGTGACCTTGTTCTTCTTGAACAGGAAGGCGATGCCCTTGGTCAACTGGTCCACCGCATCGATCCGCTGCGCATGCATGGCAGGCAGGTTCAGCGTGGGCGTCACTTCGACACCCATGCGGGCCATCATGCCGTTGGCCGCGGCATCGTAGAACTCGGACGCGTGCAGCATTGCCTTGCTGGGAATACAGCCGACGTTGAGGCAGGTGCCACCCAAGGTTGCGCGGCTTTCCACGCAGGCCGTGCGCAAGCCCAGCTGCGCCGCACGGATCGCGCCAACATAGCCGCCGGGGCCGGAGCCGATGAACAGGACGTCGAAATCGTAGTCAGCCATGGTCGGCTCCGTATGGGCAGGTAGCGTGCAGCTTTTAGAGATCGATCAGCAAGCGCATCGGATCCTCGATCGCATCCTTGATGATCTTCAGCGCGGTCACCGCCTCGCGGCCGTCGATCAGGCGGTGATCGTAGCTGAGCGCGATGTACATCATCGGGCGGATCACCACCTGGCCATTGCGCGCCACGGGGCGGTCCTCGATGCGGTGGAGGCCCAGCACCGCGCTCTGCGGCGGGTTGATGATCGGGGTCGACATCAGCGAACCGAACACGCCGCCGTTGCTGATGGTGAAGGTGCCGCCGGTCATGTCGGCCATGGTCAGCGCGCCGTCCTTGGCCTTCTGGCCAAAGGCAGCGATAGCCTGCTCGATCTCGGCAAAGGACATGGTGTCCACATTGCGCACCACCGGCACGACGAGGCCGTTGGGGGCCGAGACGGCCACCGAAAGGTCGACGTACTTGTGGTAGACGATCTCGTCACCTTCGATCCGCGCGTTGACGGCGGGAATGTCCTTCAGCGCCAGCGTGGCGGCCTTGGCGAAGAAGCTCATGAAGCCCAGCTTGATGCCGTGCTTCTTGGCGAACACGTCCTTGTAAGCCTCGCGCGCGGCGATCACCGCGGTCATATCGACATCGTTGAACGTGGTGAGGAGCGCGGCGTCTTCCTGCGCGCTCTTCAGCCGCTTGGCGATGGTCTGGCGCAGGCGCGTCATCTTCACGCGTTCCTCGGCCCGATCTCCGGTTGCTGCGGGAGCAGCGGTGGCCGGGGCGCTGGCGGACGGAGCAGGTGCGGACTTCTTGGCTTGCGCGGCGGCCAGCACGTCTTCCTTGGTCAGGCGGCCATCCTTGCCGGTGCCCTTGATGGTCGAGGGATCGACCCCGTTCTCCAGCACCGCGCGGCGCACGGCGGGGGACAGGGTGAGATCGGCCTCTGCCGCAGGAGCAGGCGCGGGGGTTGGAGCCGGGGCGGGGGCCTGAGTTGGGGCCGGGGCTGGGGCGGGTGTAGGTGCAGCAGTCGCCACCGCAGCAGGTGCCGCCGCCGCCGTTGCGCCAGCTTCCAGCAGCGCGATCACCGCGCCCACGTTCACAGTGTCGCCCACTGCCACCATGTGCTGTGACAGGATGCCGGCGACGGGTGCAGGCACCTCGATCGCCACCTTGTCGGTTTCCAGGCTGGCAATCGGCTCATCGGCCTTCACCGCCTCCCCCGGCTGCTTCAACCATTCGCCCAGCGTGGCTTCGGTAACGGATTCTCCCAGCGCGGGGACTTTGACTTCGGTCGTGGCCATGTGCTTGTTTCCTCAGGCCTTCTTGGCAGGGGTAAGGCCCAGGGCATCGGCGACGAGCGCGTTCTGCTGGGCGATGTGAGTGGCGGCAAAGCCGGTAGCGGGCGATGCGCTGGGGCTGCGGCCGGCATATCTGGGGCGCATGCCCGCATGTCCGGCGGCGGTCAGCGCGTCCTCGATCCTGTTCTGGGCAAAGAACCAGGCACCGTTGTTCTTCGGTTCTTCCTGGCACCAGATCACGCTTTCCAGCGCGGTCATCCGCTTCAGGCGCGCGGTCAGCGGCTCACCCGGGAAGGGGTAGAGCTGCTCCAGCCGGACCACCGAGACATCTTCCAGCCCTTCGGCGTCGCGCTTGTCCATCAGGTCATAGGCAACCTTGCCGCTGCACAGGACCAGCCGCTTGACCTTCTCGTCGGCAATTTCGGTCTTGTCCGACAGGATGCGCATGAAGTGGCTGTCACCCACAAACCGCGCCGCATCGCTCTTGGCTGAAGGGTGGCGCAGCAGGCTCTTGGGGGTCATGATGACCAGCGGCTTGCGGAACGGACGCAGCATCTGCCGGCGCAACACGTGGAAGTAATTGGCCGGGCTGGTGATGTTGCACACCTGGATGTTGTCATCGGCGCACAGTTGCAGGAACCGTTCCAGCCGGGCGCTGGAGTGTTCCGGACCCTGGCCTTCGAAGCCGTGCGGCAGCAGCAGCACCAGGCCATTGGCGCGCAGCCATTTGGCCTCGCCGCTGGCGATGAACTGGTCGATCATGATCTGCGCGCCGTTGGCGAAATCGCCAAACTGCGCTTCCCACAATACCAGCGTCTTGGGATCGGCCCCGGCAAAACCATATTCGAAACCCAGTACGCCGAATTCGCTGAGCACACTGTCGTACACTTCGAACTTGCCGTGGGGCAGGGTGGTCAGCGGGATGTACTTGTGCTCGTCGGTCTGGTCGACCCAGATGGCGTGGCGCTGGCTGAAGGTGCCGCGCCCGCTGTCCTGACCGGACAAGCGCACGCCGAACCCTTCGGATACCAGGCTGCCGAAGGCGAGCGCCTCTGCCGTGGACCAGTCAAACCCGGTGCCGCTGGTGAACATCTCGCGCTTGGCATCCAGCACGCGGCCCAGTGTCTTGTGGACAGTCAGGCCCTGCGGCACCGTGGTCAGCGTGCGGCCCAGGCTTTCGAACAGCTTGGCGCTGATCGCGGTATCCACGTTGCGGCGCGCGGTTTCGGGGTCTGCGGGCTTGTGCAGGCCAGACCAGCGACCGCCGAACCAGTCTGCCTCGTTGGCCTTGTAGCCCTTGCCGGCCTCGAACTCTTCCTCAAGGTGGGCGTTGAAATCGGCGCGCATCTGCTCGGCGCCGCTGGCATCGATCACGCCTTCGGCTTCCAGACGCGCGGCATACAGCTCGGAAACGCGGGCGTGGCTGCGGATGCGATCGTACATCAGCGGCTGGGTGAAGCTGGGCTCGTCGCCTTCGTTGTGGCCGAAGCGGCGATAGCACCACATGTCGATCAC
>JAZKFK010000214.1:0-23254 GCA_040386475.1 Pseudomonadota bacterium
GCGGACAGCTTGGGCGGCGCGGGGAACGCCAGCGCCTCGGGGCCACCGGCTGCCCGGCCCAGGCAGCCGTCGATCGTCGCCCGTAGCATGGCCACGGTCACCGGCTTGGCCATGTGGCCTTGCATGCCCGCCTCGCTGCAGGCGGCGATATCGTCGGCATAGCAATTGGCGGTCAGCGCCACGATCGGCAGGGCGCGCGCATCGTGACCATTGGCGCGGATGGTGCGCGTGGCCGACAGCCCGTCCAGCACCGGCATCTGCATGTCCATCAGCACCATGTGGAACGGCTTGCGCCGCAAGGCGGCAGCATCGACCATGGTCACCGCGTCGGCCCCGTCGGCGGCCAGCGCTACCTCATGCCCGCAGGCGCGGGCCATTTGCACGATCAGCTGCTGGTTGAGGTCGTGGTCCTCTACCACCAGGATCCGCTTGGCGGCAGAGGTTACCTCGCCGTCGCCCGCAAGTTCGGCGGTGGTTGCGGCAGCGGGTCCGGCCAGCGCCACCAGCGGCAGGCTGAGCGTGAAGGTCGATCCGCGATCGACCACCGATTTCACTGCAATCTCGCCCCCCAGCAGGCGCGCCAGCCGGGCACTGATCGCCAGCCCCAGCCCGGTGCCGCCGAACGTGCGGTCGATCTGGCAATCGGCCTGGCTGAATTCCTCGAAGATCGCTTCCAGCCGGTCGGCGGGGATGCCGATGCCGGTATCGCCCACCTCGATCACCAGCCGCTCCTCGCGGCCCCTGCGGCCACGGAAGGCGTGCACCACCACGCTGCCGCGCGCGGTAAACTTCACCGCATTGCCAATCAGGTTGGTCAGGATCTGGCGCAGCCGCAAGGCATCGGCTTCCACCAGCGCGGGCAGATCGGGCGAGACCATACCGGTCAGCGTCACGCCCTTGCGATAGGCCGCCGCCTCGAACAGCGAGAGCCACTCGGCCAGCTTGGCCGCCAGGTCCAGCGGGCCGGGCACGATGTCGATCTTGCCGGCGGAAATCTTGGCGAAATCGAGGATGTCGTTCAGCAGGTCCATCATCGCCGTGCCCGATGCGGTGATCGCGGCAAGGTACTTGCGCTGCACCTCGTCCAGTTCGGTTTCGCCCAGCAGGTCGGCGAAACCCAGCACCCCGTTCATCGGTGTGCGGATTTCGTGGCTCATTTGCGCCAGGAAATCGGACTTGGCGCGGGTGGCAGCTTCGGCCTCCTCGCGCGCCAGATGCAGATCCTGTTCGATGGCCTTGTGCTCGGTAATGTCGCGGATCGAGGCGAGCGCTTCCACCGGTTTGCCGCTGGCCTCGTCGCGCACCAGCCGCACCTTGCTTTCGTGCCAGCGCCAGGTGCCGTTACGGTGGAGCACGCGGTAAGCCAGTGTCGCCTGGTCGATCTCGCCGGCGAACATCCGGGCATAGGCCTTGCGCACACGCGGCAGGTCATCATCGTCGATCGGGATTGCCACCGGCAAACCAATCACCTCGTCCGGGCGATAGCCGCTGATTTCCTCCAGCGCGGGCGAGGCGAACACGCAGCGCCCATCCGGTGCGGTGGCGATGATCGCGTCGCTGACGTGGGCCGCCAGGAACCGCGCGCGCTGGCGGCGGCGGCTGAATGCGGTCAGCAACGCCGCCAGCGGCACACCCACCACCACGCTGCTGGCACCCAGCATCGCGGCGAAGAACAGCACTGGCTGGCCCGCTGGCCACCAGGTCGGGATGGCACCTGCCGCGCCGCCGGGGGACAGCGCCCCTGCCGCCAACGTCACGCTGGCAGCAGACAAGGCGAACAGGCGCAATGATCGGGCCGGAATCTTCCGGTGCGGCGTGGGCCCGTCCGTGGCCATAATCCGCATGCCAAACCACCATTCGTCGAAAGGAGACCAAGTCCCGGAACTCTACTTCACGGCACGCCGGACAGGATAAATAAGCCCCTAGGTAGTCGACCTGATCAGCCGTGGCGGCGTGGCCTGAAACCAATCGCCAGTTTGTGCGCTGTTCCTCCGGGCACAGGAGACACGAGCATGGCAGCGCGGGCATACTGGCAAGGGCAGATCAGGCTGGCACTGGTGTCGATTCCGGTGGAAATCTATCCCGCCACCAAGTCGGGCGCGAAGATCAGTTTCAACCAGATCCACCAGCCCAGCGGCAAACAGATCGCTTATGAAAAGGTGGTCCCGGGCATCGGGCCGGTGGATCGTGACGACATCATCCGCGGCTATCCATTGTCCAAGGGCAACTTCGTGTTGATCGAGGATAAGGAGATCGAAGCGGTACGCATCGAAAGCAAGCGCACGCTGGAACTGGTGCAGTTCGTCACCGCGTCGGAGATCGACCCGCTGTATTACGAAAAGCCCTATTACGTGGTCCCGCAGGACGAGCTGGCCGAAGAAGCCTTCGTGGTGCTGCGCGAGGCGTTGCGCAAGGCGGGCAAGGTGGCGCTGGGCCAGCTGTCGGTACGCGGCCAGGAAAAGCTGGTGGCGCTGAAGCCGTGCGGTAAGGGCCTGCTGCTGGAAACGCTGCGCTATGCCGACGAGGTGCAACAGGGCCAGGCGTTCTTCTCCGGCATCGATGCGCAGAAGCCCAAAAAGGAGCTGCTTGACCTCGCCTCGGCGCTGATCGACCAGCGTTCGGCGCCGTTCGAGGCGAGCGCCTTTCATGATCGCTACGTCGATGCCTTGCGCAAGCTGATCGACAAGAAAGCAAAATCGAAAACCGGCAAGGCGATCCTCGAGGACGTTGGCGAACCGGCGGGCGGCAAGGGGTCCAACGTAATCGACTTGATGGCGGCGCTGAAGCAATCGGTGGGGACAAGTGGCAAGGCTCCGGCAAAGGCAGCCGCCAAGCCTGCCACCACCCGGCGCAAGCGGGCCTGACGAAGTGGCCGCCGCCCGCGATCCATTGGCCGCCTACAACGCCAAGCGCGATTTCAAGGCCACGCCCGAACCCGCTGGGCAGCGCGAGCACAGTAAGGGCGGCAACCGCTTCATCGTCCAGAAGCACGATGCCACGCGGTTGCACTGGGACTTTCGCCTCGAGGCCGATGGCGTGCTGAAAAGCTGGGCGGTGACCAAGGGCCCCTCACCCGATCCCGAGATCAAACGGCTGGCCGTGCGGACCGAGGACCATCCCTTGTCCTACGCCGATTTCGAAGGGACTATCCCGCAAGGCGAATACGGCGGCGGCACGGTGATGCTGTGGGATCGCGGCACCTGGGCGCCGATTGAGGGAAAGAGCTGGACCGACATCGACAAGGGGCACCTGCACTTCACGCTGGAAGGCGAGCGGATGAAGGGCGAATGGATCCTCATTCGCCTGAAGGCCCGCCCGGGCGAAAAGCGCGAGAACTGGCTGCTGCGCAAGGTGGTTGACGAGTATTCCGAGAGCGGCGATCCGCTGGTGGATCGCGAGCTGACCAGCGTGCTGACGGGGCGCTCGATGGCTGAAATCGCGGCCGACAAGGCGGGCCAGTTTGCACTGGCTGGCAAGCGGGACAAGGCGTTCACCGCGCAGATGGCCAAGGCGGCCAAACACAATGCCGGCAAGGCCAGGAAACCGGCCAAGCCCGCACCGTTGCCCGCGTTCCGACCGGTGCAGCTGGCCAAGCTGGTCGATGCGGTACCCACCGGCAACCGCTGGCTGCACGAGATCAAGTTTGACGGTTACCGCGCGCTGATCGCGGTGCGCGGGTCCGAGGTGCGCGTTTACACCCGCAACGGCAAGGACTGGACCGACAAATTCACCCCGCTGGTGGCCGCACTGGCAGCACTCGACCTGCCCAGCGCGCTCATCGATGGCGAGATCATCGCGGTGGATAGCAACGGCAATCCCGATTTCTCGGCGCTGCAGGCCGTGCTCAAGCGCGGACACGGCAGCCAGGGCAAGGATGACCTGCTGCAGTTCCATGCTTTTGACCTGCTGGAACTGAACGGCGAGGACCTGACCAAGCTGCCCAATATCGAGCGCAAGGAACGGCTGGAGGCGCTGCTGGCCACTGCCCGGCCGCCGATCTTCGCAACCGATCACGTGATCGGCGCGGGCGAAAAGCTGTACTCCGCCATGTGCCAGGCCGGGCAGGAGGGGATCATCAGCAAGACCATCGACGGCACTTACACCGGCAAGCGCGGCAGCAACTGGATCAAGGTCAAGTGCACCCGGCGGCAGGAATTCGTGATCATCGGGTGGAAGAAATCACCTGCGCGCGGGCGGACGTTCTCCTCGCTCTTGCTGGCCCAGCACGAGGGCAAGAAGCTGGTCTACAAGGGCAATGTCGGCACCGGGTTCAATGCCGACAGCATGGCCGACCTCGCCGCGAAGTTCGCCAAGCTGGCGGTTGCCGCCCCCCCCGCCGAGGTCGGCCGCGTGGCTGCGCGCGGAGTCACCTGGGTAAAGCCAACGCTGGTCGCCGAAGTGGCCTTTGCTGAATTCACCGCGGACGGGAATGTGCGCCACAGCAGTTTCCTGGGCCTGCGTGACGACAAGCCCGCCGCCAGCGTGACGCCCGAGACGCCAGCCCCCGCACCAGAGGCCGAGGTGCCGGTCACCGTGTCCAGCCGCGAGCGGGTGATCTTTCCCGAAAGCGGGCAGACCAAGGGCCAGCTGGCCGATTACTATGCCGCCATTGCCCCCGCAATGCTGCCCCACGCCGCGCATCGGCCGATCAGCCTGGTCCGCTGCACGCAAGGCCGCGCGAAGAAGTGCTTTTTCCAGAAACACGACAGCGGCGGCTTTGGCACTCATGTCCATCACGTGCCGATCCGCGAGAAGGACGGCGGCAGTGAGGATTACCTCTATATCGAGGATGCCGCTGGCCTGATCGAATGCGTGCAAATGGGCACCATCGAGTTCCACGGTTGGGGCGCACGCTCAACGGCGGTCGAAGCGCCCGACCGGATGGTGTTCGACCTCGATCCGGATGAGGGGCTGGATTTCGAAGCCGTGAAAAGCGCCGCCACTCACATCCGCGACCGGTTGGCCGATTTGGGGATGGTGAGCTTTGCCATGTTGTCGGGCGGCAAGGGCGTGCACGTGGTGGTGCCGCTGACGCCGGGTCATTCATGGGATGTGCACAAAGACTTTGCGCGCCGCTTTGCCGAAGCGCTGAGCCAGGCCGAACCCGAGCGCTTCGTGGCGACGATGAGCAAGGCCAAGCGCAAGGGCCGCATCTTCATCGATTGGCTGCGCAACCAGCGCGGCTCCACCGCCGTGCTGCCTTATTCCGTCCGTGCCCGCGAAGGCGCGCCGGCAGCCGTGCCGGTTACGTGGAACGAACTGAAGAGCATGGACAACGCCCACCCCTTCTCGATCGACGACGTGAAGCGGCTGGTCGATCGCGCGCAATCCAAGTCGCTCGCCGGGTGGGGCTTTGCCAGTCAGGTGCTGCCGGACGTGTAGAGACACACGGCGCCCGAAGGCAGAATCATGTCGGCTTATCGGACTGATTGGTGCGCGACACAGTGCGAAGGGGTTTACGCTCTTGCCTTTATTCCCTGCATAACAGGGAATTACAGGGACTTCACTTCGTTTTCGGAGGTTTGAGCCCAGTTGGACGGCCCCCAAAGCCGCAGAAATCCGCCATTTCGTGAGCAAAATTGCCTGCGTCAGTAACAGGAAATTTGCTCGTGCTCTTCAGGGAACAGATTTGCCTGGAGCAGGGAAGTCCGAATGGAGGAACTGCGAAAAAGCGTCAGCGCAGCAACGTCAGCGCCAGCCCTCGTCGGTGGCCCGCAGGCCGTCACCTTCTTCGTCTCGAAGCTCTGCGTGGAGTAAGATCAATCCAAACCCGTTTCGCTGGTCAAGCGCCTGCTCTGTTAATGCCTCGACCTTGCGCGCTTTGGCAGACGATAGCCAGGTCACCGCCTCGCACTCCTCAAGATCAGAGTGATCTCCGGGCTTCAGCATCCGGTGATGCCAAACCGAGTCCGCAGGCACTGGATCGCCCCGCTTCACTTCTAGCCACGGGAATGTGCGAGCGTCTCGATAGGCCCAAAGGACCGCGCCATTTTTGACAACGATGACTGCGAGGCTTTGGCGCGCGTAAACAACGAACGCACGCGCCATAGCTTCTTTGCTCACGTCGAACCTCTGCGCGAGGCGAAAAAGATCAGGCAGATTGGGCTCGACCAGTTGGCGTAACTGCAGGCGAACGATGGGCGGTGGCATGAGTAGCATCGCCGCGAACTGATTGGCCTCAATCTCCATACGAGCTCTGAAATCGACGCCGCGCTGATTGGTCATCTTGAGTTGGCTCGACGTGCACTGCAGCATACCGTCAGCTGGAACGCGGTGGGCAGGGATGAGGAAGTGTCCCAGCTCATGGGCGATTGAGAACCGCCGACGTTGGCGCGTCCGGCCTTCCGCGACGAGGATCGCGCCACTGGACCGGACCGTGTGAGTAACCAACGCCGCTTCAAAGCCCTCGGTCTGGAGAGTCTCGATCGCAGTGATGTCGAGCTGCCGGCACAGGTCCTGGCATTGAGAGCAACGCATGTTCGATATCCTCAACGACATCGTACCCAAGCGCTATAAGGCGAAACTGGAAAATCGCTCTCGCCGCGAAGGAGCCTCACGCGAAGGCACCGCGCTCGATGAGCTGAGGGCAAACCGTAAGATAAGGGATGAATACGTCGGATAGCGGTTATTCGTTTCTATCGAAAGGCCGGTTTCAGATCATCCGGCGCTGCTCGCATTGTCCGCTAAGGGGGTGGGAAGCGGACGTTGCATTGTAATTCGGCTCCGCTAGAAATTCTTCGATCGGCACTTCGCAGATGGAGGACGGCATGCGTCTTGCGGGCTTGATCATATTTCCGCTTCTTTTCGTCGGATCGTCAGCGCGCTCGCAAGAGACGTTGTCTAGTGCAGATCGCGCTGCGGCCTTCGCAGCGGCGGGCTTCAAGCGAGTGGCCAATCAATGGCAAAGCTGTGACGCTCCGAGTGACAGCATCTACACGCCGGGAGAGCTCGAGCAGATTGCCGACCTAAACGGCGACGGTCACCCGGAGGCCATTAACACCGAAGGCAGCACATTTTGTTATGGTGGCGACGAAGTCGGGTTTCCGTTGGTCAGCAGGCAGGTTGGCTCTTCTTGGAAGTTGATGGCCGCAAGCCCAGGTGTTGCGACACTACTTGATAGCACGGGAGCACAGGGTTGGCCCGACATCGAAGTTGGTGGCCAAGGTTTTTGCTTCCCGGTGTTGAGGTGGAACGAGGCCGAGTATGCCGTCGATCGATTCCAATATGAAGGCAAAGTTTGCCGACCAGGCAGTTGAACTATGAAAGTGCAGCCTCGGGTGGGTTGGTAAATAGTTGGATTTCTAGGCGACGCTTCTAACCAGCTTTATCGGAGGCAGATTAGGCAATAGCCTGCCAAAATGATCAAGCATCCCGAGGCGTGACTTTATCATGTCCCCATCAATGGTTGGCGGCGTTTTGAGTAAATGATCCAGCACGCTTGGATGAAGCTCCCGCGCAAATTCGATGCCTGCCCGCTCGTGTTCAACCCAGCAGACAACAGCAGGTAATCCTTCCAGACCCTCCAGACGAACAACAATATGTTGACCGAGGTCGAGGTAGCCCTGCCGAACGAACACTTGGCAACCGGAAGCAGATAGGTCCAACAGCGAGACTTCTGGCAAGGCGCCTTCCGAAGTTCGGCAAACGACCTTTTGCTTTGTCTCTAAGCGTTCTGACTCACGTCTTTCATGCTCTGCCATGCGCAATCCCCGGCTCCCGGACCAATAGAAATACCTTCAGAGTCTTGGCAATTTGTAAACGCTCGCCATGCTGGATGCGGGGAATTTACTAGGTCAGGCGCTAACTCCATGTGGGCGGACGCGCTTGTAACCTACCGAATTTCGCGGTTTGCGTTGGAATGACCGAGCCTGGTCGGCCTCAGCTAACGTTGCCTGAAGATTTTGCACACTCACGGCATTGCGCGCGGCAGCCAGTTTGGGCCAAGATTTCCGCAATGGGGTCGTTACCTGACAGTCTGCTTTCGATCGCCAGGTGAAGCCGGTCGAGCGACCGAAAGAGAGTGGTTACCCGACATGTATGCCGAAATCGAGACTGTGGTGCAGGATGCCCTGTAGGCGATAAACGCCTCCACGACGACTAGCTGTGGTAGGTCTTGAATCCGCTATGGCTAAGGCCGGGCCCGTAATAGGCGGTGATCTCTATTCCCGATCGCCTGACCCTCCTGAAGAAGGCATAATCCTCCGACAGGTAAGCTCCACGCTCATCCTCGCCCGGATTGTAGAAGCCCCAATAGGGGACCATCCCATTCTCGGTTTCCCAACCATGCTTCCGCACATTGCCTGATGTCACCACACGTTCGTAAACGTTTCTTTTGACCATGTAGAAACTAGTTGTGCCGCGCTCGACGTCAAAAGATGGCCTCGGCCTCCTCGCGGGCAATGGCGCCATCGGCCCAGCCTGAGCGGCGCAGGGCCAGCACTTCATCATCGGCAATCGCGCCGTCGAGCGCGGCCTGGCGGGTCAAATCGGCGAAATGGACACTCATTGTGGGCTGTTTCCCCTTAAGATCGGGGCGACTCTTGCCGCAACAGCCATAAATTCGCGTTACTCGCGCCGACCGCGCCCTTCGCGTAAGGCCTGCATGCAGGCGAGCAGGTCTACCGCTGCCCCGTCGCTGGCGCGGCGCGCTTCCAGCCAGGTCGATTGCGGATCGCCGCCGGGGCGCAAGGGGTAGAGGAACACGTCGAGCACGCACGGCGTGCCGGCGAACTGCAGCTTGCGCATGTCACCCTCGGTCACATCCAGCCGCGGCTGGCCGAACTGGCGAATCAGGTTGTTGGGCCCTTCGCGGATCACCCCGTCCAGCCCTGCGCCGCGCATGATATCGGGCGCGCGGAAACCCTCGACCGACGGCGGAGTGTCGCTCGGCGGCGGCAGGACACCGGGTATCGGCTGGACCACCGGGCGCGAGATCGGCGGCGGTGCGGGTGTGCGCGAAGGCGTGGCGCAGCCCGCCAGCAGCAGGGCGGCGGCAAGAGGCAGATAGATCAGGCGCATATCAGGCAGCAATCTTTCGATGGACGAGATGGGCCGCTGCCGCCGCGCCCAGCACGGGAGCCAGCAGGGCCACGAAGGGAATGGCCAGCAGCGCGGCAATCACGCCGCCCAGCGCCAACCGCTCCAGCTTGCCCACCGGGACCAGTCCCGGATGGGCGTGGGCGTGGCGAACCCATACCATGTCGGCCAGCTCGCGCCCGATCAGCACCGCGTTGACCAGCCAGAACAGCAGCGCCGGACCGATCCCCGTCACCAGCAGCACGATGGCGAAAGGCAGCGCGATCAGGTTGAACAGCAGCGCCCGCCCCGCGCTGGCCAGCGACAGGCGCAAGGCGGCAGCCCAAGGCAAGTCGCGCGCCGCACTGGCAGCATGCGGATAGTGGCGCACCTCTACCGCGCGGACCACGTCTTCGGCATAGAACTGGATCACCAGCATGGCGATCAGCCGCCAGCACAGCCACAGGCCCAGCAGGGTGAGCACCAGCGAGGCGAGGCCGCGCACATCCTCGTCCAGCCCGGTGAGTGCCAGCAATGCATCCAGCCCCCACCATCCGGCAGCCGCCAGTGCCGCGAACAGCAGCAGGCTCACGCCCACGCTCCTGGCCAGCACCCGCAGCACGGCAGGCTCGGCCAGTTGGCGCAAGGCCAGCAGGAGACTGGTGAATACGGACGTCACGGAATTTGGCTTCTGGCCTTGCGGTTGTGGCGGGTTGCGGGCAGGTCAATTGCACCAGTTTCACTTTCACCGCACGGGAAAACATGAATGTCCGACCCTCGTTATGACGTAATCGCCATCGGCAATGCCATTGTCGATGTAATGGCCCCCTGTTCCGACGAACTGATTGACGAGCTGGGCCTGAACAAGGGCGGCATGACGCTGGTTGACGAGGATCAGGCGCAGGCGCTGTATGCCGCGATGGGCCCGGCGCGCGAGATTTCGGGCGGTTCGGCGGCCAATACGCTGGCGGGCCTGTCTGCCCTGGGCATGCAGTGCGCTTTCGTGGGGCAGGTGGCCGATGACCAGCTGGGCCAGGTCTTCGCGCACGACATTCGCGCTGGCGGGATCGACTTCGATACCCCCGTCCGCGCGGGTGAGCCGAGCACCGCGCGCTGCCTGATCTTCGTCACCCCCGATGGCCAGCGGACCATGAACACCTTCCTGGGTGCCAGCCAGTTCCTGCCCGCCGCGACGATCGACGAGGAAGCAATCGGCGGTGCCTCGGTGCTGTATCTCGAAGGCTACCTGTGGGATCCGGAAGAGCCGCGCGCCGCCATGCGCCGGGCGATCGAAACCGCCCGCAGCGCAGGGCGCAAGGTGGCTTTCACGCTGTCCGATGCCTTCGTAATCAGCCGCCACGGCGATGATTTCCGTTCGCTGATTGCCGACGGCCTGATCGACGTGCTGTTCGCCAACGAGGTGGAGCTGGCTGCGTTGACCGGCGAGGACGAGTTCGAGGCCGGGCTGGCCCAGCTCGCCCCCCAGGTGCCGACCCTGGTCGTCACTCGCAGCGAGCAGGGCGCCGTGGCCGTGCATCAGGGCGAACGCGCCGCAGTGGCCGCCCAGCCGATCGCCAAGGTGGTCGACACCACTGGCGCGGGCGATCTGTTCGCGGCCGGGTTCCTGGCGGGCTTCGTCAAGGGCAAGCCGCTGGCCACCTGCCTGACCATGGGTGCCATCGCCGCTGCCGAGATCATCAGCCATTATGGCGCCCGTCCGGAAGCGGACCTGGCTGCGCTGATGGCCGAAAAGCTGGGCTGAGCAGTGGACCCGGCTTCCCTCATGGCCGAGCTGGCCGGGCTCAAGGCCCGGCTGGCGCGGCTGGAGGATCAGGACGCCATCGTGCGCCTGCAGTACCAGTACGGCTATTACATCGATAACCGCATGTGGGATGCCATGGTCGGGCTGTTCGCCGATGATGGAGCCGAGATCGAGATCGGCCAGCGCGGCACTTATGTGGGCAAAGACCGCATCCACCGCTTTCTTGAAGACGTGCTGGGCGGGGGCCGGTGGGGCCTGCAAAAGGATGAGATCATCCACCATATCCAGCTGCAGCCGCTGGTGACGGTGGCGCCCGATGGCCTGACTGCCAAGGCCCGCGCCCGCGCCATGGTGCAGGGCAACTCGCCTCCGGGCAGCGGCAAGTTCCTGCTGGCCGAGGGATTGTACGAGAACAGCTACGTCAAGCAGGCCGATGGCTGGCGCATCCAGCGGCTGTGGTGGGTGCCCACTTACTACTTCCAGATCGCCGGGTTCGACCAGGCGGTGTTCGATTCTGGCCCGCCAAGCGCGGACTTTCCGCCCGACCGGCCATCCGTGCCCACCAATGAGGCATTGGGGCGCCGCTTTCCGCCGTTCCATTATGCGCATCCTGCCAGCGGCGAGACTTGGGACGATCCTTCATCACCGGCTGGCTGAGTCCCCGTGCGGCCCTTGCCAGCGCCGCACCCGCTGTGCATCATCCCGGCATAAGGGGAGAGAGACATGGCCAAGGTTGCACTGGAAGATCGCGTCGAGATCGACGAGCTGATGGCGCGCTATTGCTGGACGCTCGATACCGGCGATTTCGAAGGCTATGCCGGCTGCTTCACCGAAGACGGCTGGCTGCGCCACTGGCCGCAGGGGCAATGCACGGGTCGCGATGGCCTGAAGCGCGCCACCGATTCGCTGTGGTACGACAAGCCCGACCATTACCTTGGCCGCCAGCACCGCTTTGCCGCCGTGCTGATGAGCCCAGACGGCGTGAACGAAAGCCGCGATGCGGTGCGGATCAAGGCCTTCTGGTCAATCCTGCAGCACGATGTGGTCACCCACGAAAACCGCGTCTTCGGCATGGGCACGTGGGATACCCAGGCGGTGCGCTGTGCGGATGGCGAATGGCGGCTGTTCAGCGTGGACGTGGACTTGTGGATCAAGGGCCAAGTGCCGTGGGTGGGCGAGGCGCGCGCATGGAGCAACCCGCCGTCGCAAAACCAGGCTGCCGAATAGGCGCTGCGGCGCGTGAGCACCACCACCAACCCGTCCAACGGCTTCCTGCTGGCGACGCTGGCGCTGGTGATGGCCGCGCTGGTGATCGACGGACTGGATTATCAACTGCTCGCCCTGGTCGCCCCGGTGATCCTGGCCGAATGGGGGATCGATCGCGGCAGCTTCGGCGCGGCGATGGCGGCGGCGCTGTTCGGCATGGCGATTGGCGCGGCGGGCGGTGGCTGGCTGGGCGACCGGATCGGCCGTTTGCGTGCGCTGGTGCTGGCGGTGGTCTTGTTCGGCATCGCCACCGTTGCGGCCAGCCGCGCGGACGGCGTGACATCGCTGGCCCTGCTGCGGATGATTGGCGGGATCGGTTTCGGCGCGGCGGGGCCGAACGCCATTGCGCTGGTGACGGACTGGCTGCCGGCAAAGTGGCGCACCTATGCCGTGGCGCTGCTCGCCATCGGCACTCCGGCGGGCGGGATGATCGGCGCGCTGGTGCTGCCGGTGCTGCTGCCCCCGCTCGGCTGGCGCGGCGTGTTCGTGGCGCTGGGGCTGCTGGCGGTGGCGCTGGCGGCGGTGTTGCTGGCGGTGCTGCGTGAGGCACCCAGCGGTGAACGCGCTGCCGATGCCGCGCATCACAGGTTGCTGACCCGCACCAACCTGCGGCTCAACTTGGGGATTGGCATCAGTTTCGCGGCGCTGACCGCCATCGTCTATGGCCTCAACGCGTGGATGCCTGCATTCCTCACTGCGGCGGGCTTCACGCTGGAACAGGCGCTGCGGGCCAGCCTGGCGTTCAACGCCTGCTCGATCTTGGGCGCGCTGGCGGCTGGCTGGCTGGTGCGCGCCGCCGGTTCGCGCGCGACAATACTGGGCAGCACGGTGCTGTCCTGCGCGGCGCTGATCGCCTTCGGCCTGACGCTGGACCACGCGCCTGCCTCACCTGACCTGGCGACCCGGGTGATCATCGATGCCCTGGCAGCAGGCGTCGGCACCTCCGCCAGCATTGCCGTGACCACGCTCTATGCCATGGCGGCGATCCTCTATCCGCCCGCGATCCGCGCCAGCGGCATCGGTCTAGGCATGACGCTGGGCCGGGTCGGCGGCATCGGCATGAGCTTTGCCGGTGGCTACCTGCTCGACTGGGCAGGCGGTTCAGCGCTGGCGCTGTTCGGCGTGCTGGCGGTCTGCGCCGTGATCGCCACCAGCGCGGGGTGGCTGGTGCGCGAACATGTCACCGCAGGCTGACTAGCCCCGCGCATTCTCCCGCGCCAATTCCCGGTGGCCGATATCGCGGCGGCAGAATCCGGTGGGGAAGCTGATCTTGTCCACCGCCGCATAGGCCTTGGCCTGCGCTTCGGCCACGGTCGCGGCCTTGGCGGTCACCGCCAGCACGCGGCCGCCATTGGCGCGCAGGGTGCCGTCTTCCTCGTCCAGCACGGTACCGGCGTGGAACACCACTGCTCCATCCTCCTCGGCTCCGTTCAGGTCGATCTCGCCACCTTTCTGCGGCGTTCCGGGATAGCCCTTGGCGGCCATCACCACGGTCAGCGCGGTATCGTGGCTAAACTTCGGGCGATCCATACTGGCCAGTGCATTGGTGGCGCAGGCCAGCAGGTATTCGGCCAGATCCTCCTCCAGCCGCAGCATCAGCACCTGGCATTCCGGATCGCCGAAGCGGCAGTTGTATTCCACCAGCTTGGGGCCTTCGTCGGTCAGCATCAGCCCGGCATAGAGCACGCCGGAATAGGGCGTGCCATCGGCTGCCATCTGCTGCACCGTGGGGATCAGGATGCGGCTGATCACTTCGGCGCGGATCTCGGGCGTGATGATCGGCGCGGGGCTGTAAGCGCCCATGCCGCCGGTGTTGGGGCCGGTATCGCCATCGCCCACGCGCTTGTGATCCTGCGCCGTGCCGAACGGCAGGATCGTGGCGCCATCGGTGAGGGCGAAGAAGCTGGCCTCTTCACCTACCATGAATTCCTCGATCACCACTTCTGCGCCCGCATCGCCAAAGGCACCATCGAACATGTCGGCCAGCGCGGCCTCCGCCTCGGCCAGCGTTTCGGCGATGACCACGCCCTTGCCTGCCGCCAGGCCATCGGCTTTCAGCACATAGGGCGGCTTGAACCCGCCCAGCGCGGCCTTCGCCTGCGCGAGCGAGGTGGTGCGCACATACCCGGCGGTGGGGATGTTGGCCCGCGCGCACAGGTCCTTGGTAAAGCCCTTGCTGCCTTCCAGCTGGGCGGCGGCGGCAGAGGGGCCGAACACGGCGAAACCTTCCGCCCGCAGCGAATCGGCCAGCCCGTCCACCAGCGGTGCTTCGGGGCCGATCACCACCAGCCCGATGTGCTCCTGTTCGCAGAAAGCGAGGACCAATTCGTGATCGGTCAGGTCGGTTTCGAAACATTCAGCGAACTGCGCCACGCCCGGATTACCGGGGCTGGCGAACAGCTTTCCGCCATCGGTGGTGATTGCGCGGGATTGCGCCAGCTTCCACGCCAGCGCATGTTCGCGCCCGCCAGAGCCCAGCAAGAGGATGTTCATGCCCGCTTCCGATTCCGATTATGATGCCACAAGTGGAGGGCTGGTAGCCAAGCCGAGCCCTGGGGACAATTCCGAGCCACTTTCCATCACCGCAATTTCCGCCGCGCTGAAGCGCACGGTGGAGGATCGCTTCGGTTATGTCCGGCTGCGGGGCGAGCTTTCGGGCGTGAAGCGCGCCGCATCGGGCCACTTATATTGCAGCCTCAAGGACGAAGGCGCAGTGATCGATGCGGTGATGTGGAAGGGCGGCGCGCAGCGGCTGGCATTCCGGCCCGAAGATGGCGTGGAGGTGATCGCTACCGGCAAGATCACCACTTATCCCGGCCGCTCAAAGTACCAGATCGTGATGGAAAGCATGGAGATCGCTGGTGAGGGCGCCCTGCTGGCCCTGCTGGAGAAGAACCGCCAGCGCTTTGCGGCCGAGGGCCTGTTCGATAATCAGCGGCCCCTGCCATTTATCCCGCGCCGCATCGGTGTGGTGACCTCGCCAACCGGGGCGGTGATTCGCGACATCCTTCACCGTCTGGCGGATCGCTTTCCCAGCCATGTGCTGGTCTGGCCGGTGCTGGTGCAGGGGCAGGGCGCGGCGGAGCAGGTGGCGAGCGCGGTGCGTGGCTTTGCGGCGATGCCGCAAGACCAGCGGCCCGACCTGCTGATCGTGGCGCGTGGTGGCGGTTCCATCGAAGATTTGTGGGCCTTCAATGAAGAAGCGGTGGTGCGCGCCGTTGCCGGATCGCCGATCCCGGTGATCAGCGCCGTGGGGCACGAGACCGACACCACACTGTGCGATTTTGCCGCCGACCGCCGCGCGCCCACGCCCACCGCCGCTGCCGAAATGGCCGTGCCGGTGCGCGCCGACCTGATCACCACGCTGGCCGAACTGGGCCTGCGCAAGCGGCGCGGCGTATTGCGGCCAGTGCAACTGGGGCGTGAGCGGCTGGCGGCGCGAGCCGAACGGCTCCCGAAACCCGCCGCGCTGTTGCAAGCGCAAGCGCAGCGGTTGGATGACGTGGCCTTGCGGTTGCAGCGCGCGCTGCTTGACCGAGCGGCCACGGGGCGAGAGCGGCTCGCCCGCTTGCGCTTGTCACCCGCCATGCTCGAACGGGGCTTGCGCGATGCGGCGGCGCGGCTGGCGCGGGCCAGGCTGGTGCCTGCCCTGGTGGCCCGTCCGCTGGCCGACAAACGCCAGCGCCTGGCCGCGCTCGCCCGCCTGGCCGAGCAGCTGCACCCGGACAAGCCCCTGGCACGCGGCTATGCCATGGTGCTCGATGCGGCGGGCAAGGCGGTGACCAGCCGTGCTGCCGCTGCCAGCCAACCGCAACTGGGTGTGCGCTTTGCCGATGGCGAGCTGGCCGTTGTGCCGCTTGGTCACCCGCAACCACCGGCCCCGCCTCCTGCCGCCCAGCCTCCTGCTGCCCCACCGCGCCCCGCTGCCAGGCGCCCGAAATCGGCGCCCGATGGCAATCAACCCAAATTGCTTTGAGCGGCACCTGCTGGTAGGAGCCGTCCCATGCTGATGTCATCCTCGGACAAGCCCGCCACGCTGATCTATGGCCCCAACGGCTTTCGCGTGGTCCGCCCCGGTCACTATGTGCCTTGCGCCGTCACCGGCGTGCCGATCCCCCTGGAGGAGCTGCGCTATTGGAGCGTGGACCTGCAGGAGCCTTATGCCAGCGCGGAGATTTCCACCCGCCGCGCCCTGGGTTTGGCGTGAGATCCATGCGCCGTGCCGCAACGGCGGCCGGGTCTGTTCTGCTTGCCGCATGCAGCGTGGTGCCGCCCGGTGCTGGCCCGGTCGAGACGGTGCAGGCCGTGCCCGCGCCCGTTCGCGTGAACCCCACTCCCACTCCCGTTCCCACGCCGACACCTACCCCAACCGGCCCGACCACTTTCGTCTATGCCGGACAACTGACTCAAGGCGGTTGGATTCGCGGGCAAGTGCCGGGCGGCACGGTGTCGGCCCGGCTCGGGGATCAGGCGCTGACGGTGGATGCCACTGGCCACTTCCTGGCCGCTTTTGACCGGGATGCCGGGCCAACCGCGCAGCTGGTGGCAACGTTGGCTGATGGGCGGCAGGTGATCAGCAGCTTTGCCATTGCTCCGCGCGCCTGGCAGATCGAGCGGGTCAACGTGGCGCGCAGTCCCGGTGGATCAACCGCTGCCTTCATGGAACTGCGCCGCCCGGAACTGGCCCGCATCAACGCCGCCCGCGTGGCCGAAGCGCCCAGCGAGGGCTGGCGACACAACTTCATCTGGCCGGCACAAGGCCGCATCTCGGGCCGCTTCGGTTCGCAACGGATCTATCGCGGCGGCGAGGAGGGGGCCTATCACTCAGGCCTCGATATCGCCGGGGGCGGCGGCACGGTCTATGTTGCCCCGGCTGATGGCGTGGTGACGCTTGCCGCGACCACGCCGTTCAGCCTGGAAGGCTACCTGCTGATTATTGACCACGGGCAGGGCCTCAACAGCGCATTCCTTCATTCCAGCTCGCTGATGGTCCGTGAGGGCGACGTTGTGCGCCAGGGCCAGCCGCTTGGGCGCATCGGCGCCACCGGGCGCGCCACCGGGCCGCACCTGCACTGGAGCATCAAGTGGCGCGATGCGCGGCTCGATCCGCTGCTGTTCCTCCCGCCGCAATCCTGACCCGCGGCTGATGCGCCTGCCCGTCCGATCCAAGCGCCACCTGCTGGCCGTTCTGGCGTTGGGGCTGCTGCTGGCGCCGGGCACGTGGTTGCGCTCGGTCATGCCAGATCGCTATTCGGCCGATGTCACCTTTGCGCCCATGCCGTTCGACGGCCGCGAACGCGGCGGGCTGGCCGTGACCGGCCTGTGGCAGCTGCGCGGGGCGGGCGACAACTTTGGCGGCTATTCGGCCATGGTGCTGTACGGAACGGAGGCAATCCGGCTGTTTTCCGACAAAGGCTTCCTGCTCACTTTTCCGCGCCCCGGCGTGCCCCATTCCGACCCGATCCCGATAGGATCGCGCCAGCCTTACCCCACGGGCATTCCGCTGCTGGACTTGCTGGATATCGAATCGGCCACCATGTCGCCTGAAACCGGACAATACTGGGTGGGCTACGAGGCCCGTCATACGATCTACCGCTATGGCGCGGATGGTACGCCGGAAGCCAACGTCGAGCCTGTCTTTGCGCGCCATTGGCGAAAGAATGGCGGGATTGAGGCTCTTGTGCGCATGCGCAGCGGGGTATTCCTGGCCTTCCGCGAAACCGCCCCGGACCTGTTCCGCTATCAAGGCGATCCCACGCAAGGTGCAGTTCCCGAGCGATTCGCGGTGGCCTGGCCCGGCGATTTCCACCCGACCGACGCCGGCGAACTGCCCGACGGGCGCGTACTGGTGCTGTTGCGCAAGGTGGCCTGGCACCTGCCACCGTTCGAATCGCTGCTGGTGATGATCGACCCAGGCCAATTGGACCAGGCGCGCCCGCTGCCGGTTACCATACTGGCGCGAATCGAGGATCGCTTGCCGCGCGACAACTGGGAAGCGCTGGCGGTGGAACCAGGCGCGCGGACCGATCAGGTGGGGCTGTGGCTGGCATCGGACGATAACCGTTCCGTCATGCAACGCAGTCTGCTGGCGCAAGTGCGGCTGTCCGTGCCGCCACGCGCTGCGCCGCAGAAACAGGGGCAAGAGCAGCACGGGCCATAGAAAAAGGCGCCTCGCCTTGCGGCGGGCGCCTTTTCAAGCCGATCGGCAGAGCCGGATCAGGCGGCGGCGACAGCCTTCTTCAGCTCGCGCTTGATCTTTTGCGCGTTGGTCGACAGCTTCTCGTCGCTGGTCTTCAGCAGCCAGTTGTCGAGCCCGCCATTGTGCTCCACCGAGCGCAGGCCGTGCGTCGAAACGCGGAACTTGAAGCTGCGGTCGAGCTTTTCCGAGATCAGCGTGACGTTCTGCAGGTTAGGCAGGAAAACACGCTTGGTCTTGTTGTTGGCGTGGCTGACGTTGTGGCCAACTTGGCGGCTCTTGCCGGTGAGTTCGCAGATGCGCGACATGGCGGGTACTCTCTCTTCCGAGTGTCAATTGGCTCTTGCGAGCGTGAATCGGTTTTCAGCGTTCGCTGGGAAGGCGCGCGCATACATGTGGGCCATATGCTCGTCAAGCAATCTGGGCACTTGCGCTCGCCATTGCGATAGGATGCGGCACAGGATAGCCCCGCAAACATGATCCGCTGGCCGCTCCCTTTACCCATGCAACAGGCGCTTGACCAGGCGCGCGCCGCCGCCGCGCTGGGCGAAGTGCCGGTGGGTGCGGTGGTGGTCAAGGATGGCGCGGTTATCGCCGTGGGCCACAACCGCACGCGAATCGACGCCGATCCCACCGCCCATGCCGAGATTGTCGCGCTGCGCGCCGCCGCCAAAGCGCTGGGCAGCGAACGGCTGGTGGCGTGCGAGTTGTTCGTCACGCTGGAACCTTGCGCGATGTGTGCCGGGGCCATCTCCCACGCGCGCATCGCCCGCCTGCATTATGGCGCCGGTGATCCCAAGGGCGGCGCGGTAGACCACGGCGCGCGCGTGTTCGCGCAGGAGCAATGCCTGCACCGGCCCGAAGTGGTCAGCGGGATTGGCGAAGCTAAGGCAGGGGAATTGCTCAAGGGGTTCTTCGCGGCAAAGCGATAAGCGAAGCGTCGGGCGCTCGAACGGTTCGCGACCAGCGAACCGCAAGGCCGACCGGCCGCCCGCAGGTGCCCCGCAGCGAAGCGGAGGGAACAGCACCGGAGGATCGCACGCCCGGATGGGCGGGCGGAAAACAATCAGAGTCCCCGCCAGATCCTTGCCGCTGTTTCGTCGGCTGCCCCGAACTGCCCCTCGGTGCAGCGCATGGGCCGGAAGCGGCGATCGTAGCACAGGCGCAATTCGGTCAGCCAGCCGCGTTGGTTGAGGCGGACGCCCACCTGGTTGGGCTGGAACGGCGGGTTGGCCTCGGCAAAGGCGCGGCGGATATCTCCGGCGGTCAGGTCTTCCTGGCGCGAGATGCGGTCGTAGTCTGGCCAGTTCAGCGCGTTCCACAGGACTTGGGTGGTTCGGAAATAGGTTTCGGGCGTGCCGACCATACAGGTACTGTGCTTGGCCCATTCGTGCGCCAACAGCCGCACGTCGGGAGTCATGCACAAGTGTTGGCGGACCAGTGCGGGCGAGGGTGCGCGGCGCGTGGGGCACCATTGCGGATAGGTGCTGCCGCGCCCTTCGGGCCACAGGCCGTGGACGATGAAGCCAAATCGCCCGTTGCGGCCGGAACATTGGGAGGCAAAACGGGGGTTGCTCTCGCGCCCGCGACAGAACTCGGGGCTCCACGACAAGGCCAGCGAATAGCGGTTGACCGGCAGTTGCCGTACCGGCCCGTCAGCAGTGATCGCGGGCACACTGGGTGCGGCCGCGGGCGGGGTGCACTGATAGGCCTGTGCATTGGCCGTTACCGGGAGCGCGGCCAGCAGCAGGGCAAGCACGGACCGCTTCACAATGGCGTGAAGTCCAATCCGATATCAGCCGCCGGGGCGCTTTGCGTCAGGCGCCCGACCGAAACGAAATCGACGCCCGAGGCAGCCTTGGCGGCGATGGATTCCAGCGTGATGCCGCCACTGGCCTCGGTCACCGCGCGGCCTGCCACCAGCGCCACCGCAACCCGCAGCGTTTCGGCATCCATGTTGTCGAGCAGGATATGGCTGGCCCCGGCGGTAACCGCGGGTTCGATCTGCTCCAGCCTGTCGACTTCACAGATAATACTGGTCACTCCCGCAGCCTTTGCCCGGCGCACTGCCTCGCCCACGTCGCCGGCCACCAGCACGTGGTTGTCCTTGATCATCGCGGCATCCCACAAGCCCATGCGGTGATTGGTCCCGCCGCCTTGCCGCACGGCGTATTTCTCCAGCAGCCTGAGGCCGGGGATGGTCTTGCGCGTATCGAGCAAGCGGGCTTTCACCTGGCCCATCGCGGTCACGTATTGGCGCGTCAGCGTGGCGATCCCGCTGAGGTGCTGCACGGTGTTGAGCGCGCTACGCTCTGCCGTCAGCATGGCGCGGGCATTGCCTTCCAGTCGCAGCAGGTCAGTGCCGGGGCCCACTTGCGCACCTTCATCCACCAGCACTTCGATGGCCATGTCAGGGTCGAGAATGCGGAAGAAGGCGACCGCAATGGGCAGGCCCGCCACGGTAATCGCGTCGCGGCTGTCCATCACGCCGGAGAACCGCGCATCGGCGGGGATCACGCTTTCGGCGGTTACGTCATGCCCGCCGCCGGCCCAGCCGGTGCCGAGGTCCTCGTCCAGTGTGGCGCGGACGAAATGGGCAAGATCGAAGCCGGGGAGATCGAATGTGGTCATCCATGCTCAATGAAACGGTTGCGCAGCAACCGCAAGGCCGACCGGCCACCCGCAGGTGCCACGCAACGATGTGGCGGGAACGGCACCGAGGGCGAGGGCGCGGATGCGCCCTCGCAACCTAGATAAACCGGGCCACTACGTCCCGGTAGGATCGGCTCACCTTCACCTCGGCACCAGATTCCAGCACCAGGAAGCATTCGCCGTTGGTGTGCGGGCGCACCTGGCGCACCTGATCGAGATTGACGATGGTGGAGCGATGCACGCGCTGGAAGCTGCGCGGATCAACCCGGCGTTCCAGGTCCTTCATCGTTTCGCGCAGGATCAGCGAATTGTCGGCGGTGTAGATCACCATGTAATCGCCCGCTGCCTCGATCCGTTCGATCGAATCGACATCGACGCGGAAGATCTGGCCCTTGTCCTTGATGTTGATGAGCTTTTCATAGCGGCCCGCGTTGGGATCGACGTCATCCGGCATGGCGTCCATCGCATCGGGCGCTACTTCGGCCAGCACGTCTTTCAGCTTTTCGGCTTCCTCGGCGCCACGCTTTTCGGCCAGTCGCTGGCGCACGCGTTCCACTGTGTCGGCCAGCTTGGCCTCGTCCACCGGCTTCATAAGGTAATTGACCGCGTTAGCCTCGAACGCGCGAATCGCGTGCTCCTGATACGCGGTGACGAAGACGAACAGGGGCGGATCGATCTCCATCACGCCCTTGACCACACTGAACCCGTCAAACCCCGGCATCTGGATGTCGAGAAACACCAGATCGGGCTTTTCGGTCTTGATCGCGCGGATTGCTTCGCGGCCATTGGCGCAAGTGCCGATAACCTCGATTTCAGGAAAGGCTTCCAGCCGCAGTTGCAGGCCCTGGATTGCCAGCTTCTCGTCATCGACGAGGATTGTACGAATAGTCATGTGCCGGTTCCGATTGCCTGTTGCGGGTTACCTGCGTCAACTACCGGGGCGACAGGAGGTTTCGCGGGCGAGCCGGATTGCGCGAAAAGGCCCTCTGCAGCCGGTTCGCGTTCGTAAGGGATCTCGATGAAGACGGTAAACCCGCCGCCCGCCGGGGTCTCGATGGCAAAGCGGTGATCCTCGCCATAGGCTTGCGCCAGCCGGTCGCGGATATTGGCTAGGCCCACCCCGGTCGATTCGGGCGCACCGGCGCGAGGGGCATTGCCGATGATATCGTTGCGGCGCGATCCCTGCAGGCCGGGGCCTGTATCGCTGACGGTAATGCGCAGAAACCGCCCCAGCACTTGCGCCGTCAGGGTGATGCGGGCGCCTTCCTCTTGCGCGGACACGCCATACTTGATCGCGTTCTCGATCAGCGGTTGCAGCAGCATGGACGGGATCAGCGCCTGTGCGGCTGCCGGATCAATCTTGAATTCTGTACGCAGCCGCTCCTCAAACCGCATCCGCTCGATCTCGAGGTACAGGTGCAGCGTCTCCACTTCCTGCGCCACGGTCACCTTTACCCCCGGCTGGGTGACCAGCGTATGCCGCAGGAATCCGCTAAGCCGGATCAACATGGCATTGGCCGGTTCGGTCTGTTTCAGCAGCACCAGCGTGCTGATTGAATTGAGCGTATTGAACAGGAAGTGCGGATTGAGCTGGTAACGCAGCATGGCCAGCTGCGCCGCTGTAGCTTGGGCCTCCAGCCGCTCCAGCCGGTCGTTCTGCTCTTCCACCTGAAGGAAGAAGTTGATCGCGTAATACAGCGCAGACCAGGCCCCCAGCAGCGTCATGTCGAGGTAGAACACGCCCAGCACCAGGCTGGTGAAGCTGGTCTCGGCCGCTTCGGGCCGCAAGCTGATGGTCCAGGCGTTGATGAAGGCTGACACGAACACCGCGATCGCCAGGACGATCGCCGTCACCCCCCAGGTCACCAGCGGGCGGCGGTTGATCAGCTGGCTGTACACCACCGACAGGATCATGCTGATCGAAAAGCCGGTGATCGTGGCGATCACCACCAGCACCAGGAAGTCGAGTGGCCGGTCGTTGGCCAAGGCGGTGGCCGAGCGGAGCAGCATGGCACCGCCCCAGCCGATCATCTGCAAGCGCCAGAATGCCCGGTTCTTGTCACCGAAGAAAGGCGTGGGCTGGAACGGCAGGATGGCCATGCCGCCAGTCCGCACCGGTTCGGCTTGCCTGGCGCCGGCTTCGCGCGCCCGCGCCGCAGCTTTGCTGCGCGCCGATGAAAAGGTGAGCGCCACGCCCCGCGCCGGCCTCAGCCGGCCTCGCGCGCTTCGGCCACGGCGCGGCCGATCGCCTCGACGCCCACCGCACCGTTCAGGGCCCGGTCGCCCACGATCCAGCTGGGCGTGCCGTTAAGGCCAAGGTTCTGCGCCAGGAAGATGTTGTTCTGCAATTGCGCCTCGAACTG
>JAZKFK010000215.1:0-2768 GCA_040386475.1 Pseudomonadota bacterium
GCTTGCGCCAGGGTCAGTGCCCCGATCATCAGCAATGTAAGCATGTGCGCCTCTCCAATGGCTGTCTCTTCGCCGAACATGCGCCTGCCTGCGGCTGCCCGCAACGAAACTGCAACAATGTCATAAAACCGCAACAAACATCGTTGGCCGAGTGGGCTTCAGGCAACCGGCCGAGTCCTCTGTGGATAGTGCCGCAGAACTGTCACATGGACCGCAAACTGTCACACGGCGGCCCTAGCTGGCGAGTCGCGCCGGGCAATCGCAGGCGCTCGAACACGATATTTGAGGGACCGCTCGCTGTGACCAAATTTTCCCGCACGCTTGTACTTGGCTGCTCGATCCTGGCGCTGTCCGCCTGCGGTCCGGACGAGATCGTCTCGCCCGGCACTGGCGGCAACGTCACCATCAACAATCCGCCCGCTCCGGCGCCCACTCCCACTCCCACGCCCACCAGCACGCTGGTGACGGCGGCTGCGGGCTGCCCGACCATTTCCAACCCCGTCGGCCTGGCTGACGAAGGCACCATCACCGGTCCCGAAGGCACCTGGCGCGTTTGCGCCATGCCCGCGCGCTTCACCGCCTCGTCCACCCTCACCCGCATCCCCGGCCTGCTGTATCGCATGGCCGGCCGCGTGGACGTGGGCACCGATGCCGGCGCCGCCTCCACCAGCACCGGCGTGACGCTGACGGTTGAGCCGGGCGTGATCGTCTATGCCAGCGGCGCCGCGTTCCTGAACGTCAACCGTGGCCACCGGATCAACGCAACGGGCACTTCGGCACGCCCGATCGTGTTTACCAGCCGTGACAACGTGCTGGGCCTCAACACCAACAACTCGTCGGGCCAGTGGGGCGGCATCGTCCTCTCGGGCCGCGCTCCGGTGACCGATTGCATCGCTCCGGGTGCCACGCCGGGCACGACTGCTTGCGAGCGGCAGGTTGAAGGCGCGGTTGATCCGGCGCTGTTCGGCGGTGCCAACTCGGCCGATAACTCGGGCACGCTGCGCTATGTGCAGATCCGCTATTCGGGCTTCATTCTCTCGGGCAACGCCGAACTGCAGTCGCTGACCACCGGCGGCACCGGATCGGGCACGGTCATCGATCACATCCAGTCGGTCAACAGCTCGGACGATGGCTTTGAATTCTTCGGCGGCACGGTCAATGCCAAGAACCTGATCGTGGCTGGCGCGGAAGACGATGGCCTTGATACCGACACCGGCGTGAAGGCCAGCTTGCAGTATGTGCTGGTGGCCCAGCGCAGCGGCGTGGGCGACACCGCGATCGAGCATGACAGCTCGAACGGCCTGGAAGACCAGACCCCGCGCTCCAACGTCAAGCTGGCCAACGCCACGCTGATCCAGCGCAACACGCTGGACCAGGTGGTGCGCATCCGTGGCGGTGGTGACTATACCATCGCCAACTCGGTCATCATCGACCAGTCGACCGGCACCGCCTGCCTGCGCGTCGATGATGCCCAGACGATCCGCGCCGCCAACGCCGGACTGGACGATGTCGGTCCGCCGGTGTTTAACTCGGTCGCGTTGCAGTGCACGATCAAGGCGCGCAACGGCAGCACCGGCGGCGCCACTGCGGCGGCGGCGGAAGCCTTCCTGACGGGCGGCACCGGCAACAACGTGGCCTTCACCAACACGCTGACTGCCAGCTTCCTGGCCGGTGCCAACGAGACCGGGTTCAGCCCGATCTTCAACAACACCCTGCTGGGCAGCTACTTTGCCGCCACCACCTACATCGGCGCGCTGTCTGCCAGCGACAACTGGACCGCTGGCTGGACCTGCGATTCGGCGGCGGCGACTTTCGGCGGCAACACCGGCTCGTGCCTGCGCATCCCGGTCTTCAGCTGATCGGCGACCTATCGGGGGAGGCGCTCCGTGGACCAGACGGTCTGCGGGGCGCCTGCCTGCGACAATTTCCCGCGCCGGGCACCGGCCCGCGCCAACAAACTCGCACACGCATGAGGCGGACAGGCACATGAGGCAATCGCACACGTTCACCCGCAGCCGGCAGATCGCCGCGCTGCTGTCGCTTTCCACGGCATTGGTCACAGCGCTGGCATTCCCCGCGCAGGCCTATGCCCAGGACGCGGCGCCGGAAGAGGAAATGCCGGTTGACGAGGCAGAAGCCTCGGAAACTGACATCTCGGTTCCGGGCGGCGACGTCATCATCGTGACCGGCCGCATTGCGCGCGATCCGGAGCGGGCTTCCACCCAGGTGGTCAGCGTCCTGTCCAGCGAGCAAATCGCCCGCACGGGCGAGGGTGACATTGCCGGCGCGCTGGGCCGCGTGACCGGCCTTTCGGTACAGGGCGCGGGCTATGTGTTCGTGCGCGGCCTGGGTGACCGGTACTCGCTGGCACTGCTTAACGGCTTGCCCCTGCCTTCGCCGCAGCCGCTCAGCCGCGTGGTGCCGCTGGACATTTTCCCGACCAACATCGTCGCCTCCAGCCTGGTGCAGAAGACCTATTCGGCCAACTTCCCAGGTGAATTCGGCGGCGGCGTGATCAACCTGACCACGCGCGCAATCCCCGATGAAAGCTTCCTGACAATCAGCGCCGGCGGTTCGGGCGATACCGAGACCACGCTGCAGAACGGTCTCGCTTATTACGGGTCGGACTTTGACGCTTTCGGGTTTGACGATGGCACACGCGACGCGCCGCCTGCCTTGCAGGCGTTCTTCGACAGCGGCCTGCGGATGTCGGACCAGGGCGTGGACCAGCAGGCCATTGCCCGCCAGCTGGGCAACCCCAACCTGAT
>JAZKFK010000216.1:0-4294 GCA_040386475.1 Pseudomonadota bacterium
GCGCGGCAATGGCGCGATCAACGCCTATGCGCTGGCCAAGGCGGGAGTGTCGCAATTGGCGCGCAACTTGGCAGTGGAATGGGGTCCGAAGGGCGTTCGCGCCAATGCTATCGCCCCCGGCTTCATCGCCACCGACCTGGCCAAGCCACTGCTGGAAGATCCCGCCTTCATGGTGCGGCGCATGCAGATGACGCCGCTGCGACGGCCCGGCACGGTTGAGGAAGTGGCCGGGGCTGCGGTGTTCCTTGCCAGCAAGGCCGGCGGCTTCGTCAGTGGGCAGACGCTGGTGGTCGACGGGGGGACACTGGTGACCGACGGCAGCTGAGATCAGCGAAAGTCGTACGTTGCTTCGGACACCGGTTCTATCGTGTCCCACTTCTCCGCGATCAGCCCACGTTCGTCGAAGCGAAAGATTTCCACCACCGCGTCACCGATCTTGATCCCGCCCGGTGTGCCGAAAACGGTGGTGAACGGCTGCCCTACGCCCACGCCCTGCACAAAGGCCTGGACCACTACCAGATCGCCCTCCTCGACTATCCGGTGAACTGTATAGCGCGGGCTTGGGCCCGGCGGGCCAGACGGCGCACCGCCCGCCTCAAGTTCGGGAAACGACCCGCGCCGCCAATAGGTCAGCCGCGCCTCACGCAGTCGGCCCTCGTTCCACGCAGTGTAAAGGTAGGCCAGCGAGGTGCGCTTGTTCGGGGTGTCGGCCAAGCTGAAGTCGTGTCTTTCCCGCAGGCCAGCATCGATCGACAAGCCATCAGTGCGCTCCGTTCCTGCTACCGTCTGGCACCCCGCCAGCAACAGCGCACCCAGGATCGCTGCGAACTTCACCACGCCGTGGCCCCCGCATCCACCGATATATCCGCGCCTGTCACATACCGCGCCTCGTCGCTCGCCAGCCAGGTGGCGCAATGGGCGATGTCGACCGGCTCGCCCAATCGCTTGAGCATGTTCTTGGCCAGCACCTGCCGCTCCAGTGCCGGGTCTGCTGCAAGATGGCGTTCGGTCGCCGCAGTGCGGATGAAACCGGGGCTGATCGTGTTGGCGCGGATGTTGTGGGCGGCGCCTTCCATCGCCAGTTGCCGGGTCATTGCCAGTACTCCGCCCTTGCCGGCACAATGCGCCAGTGCGGGCGAACCTTCCAGCGCATGGGCCGCATTGGCCGATGCGAAGTTGATCACGCTGGCAGCTCCGCTTGCTTTCAATCCCGGCCAGGCAGCACGGGTGGGCAGGAACACGATATCCAGTTCGCCGGTCAGCGTGCGCTTCCAGTCAGCATAGGAGAGCTGCTCGATCCAGCCGAAGACGGCAAAGGCGGCAGCATTCACCAGCACGTCGATCCGCCCGTATTCGCAGGCAATCCAGCGAAACCGCGCGCTTACCTCGTGTTCGTCGGTCAGGTCGCAGACCAGGTCGCCTTCATCCAGGTCGATCGAGATGACCTCGGCCCCTTCGGCGCGGAACATGTCCGCGCAGCCCTTGCCGATGCCGTTGGCCGCGCCGGTGACCACCGCCAGTTTGCCCGCCAGCCGGTCAGCCATGGGCTGGCACCATGACAGGATCATCAACTCCGCGTCGGAACTTGCCCAATGTGGCAAGCACCAGGCCAAATACCGCCATCCCGCTCATCGCCATGAAGGCAGGGATCAGCCCGCCCAGTTGCTGGTCGAAAAACGTCACCACGATGGGGCTGAGAAACTGGCCAAAGGTAAAGGCCCCGGTCCACATCCCCGCACCGCGGCTGCGAATGGCAAAGGGCAGGATCGACATCGCCCACACCAGCAAGGTCGGCAGCAGCAGGCCGGCACCCAACTGGTTGATGAAGCAGCCGATCAGGAACTGTGTGGGCGAGGCAGCGCTGCCCATGATCGCAAAGCCCGCCGCCAGCAGCGCGAACTCGCACAGCAGCAGTTGCTTGACCGGCCATTGCACCACTCGCGAGAACACATAAGTGCCCAGCACCACCCCGATCGAGGCGACCGAGGTCCAGAAGCCGGTCTTGGCCGGATCAGTCCAGCCCAGCGCGGTCAGGCCGTTGGGCGCCTGGATCTGCACGGTATAAAACAGCACGCTGCCATAAATGGTGATGCCGATGATCGCCGCCATCCGCGCCCACGGAAAGCCTTGCCAACTGGTTGCCGTCTGCTCCGGCTCGCTGGGCTTCATGCCCTCGCCCTTTGGCTCCCAGGTGAATGCCAGAACCAGCGCCAGCATGGCCAGCGCCGACAGATAGACCCAGAACGGCGCGCGCCAGCCGAACTGGCCCAATTGTCCGCCCAGGTTGAAGAACACCAGTGCCGACAGGGATGCCACGGCGGTCTGCGCCGCCAGCCACTTGTCGCGCGCCGCACCCTTGAAGTAGTCGCCAATCAGCGTGGTCGACAGGACCATGATCATGGCTTCGGAAATGCCAACGCCGATGCGGCTGGCGATAATGGCAGTGAGGTCGGTCAGGAACACCGGCATCACGCCAAGCGCGGCATAGGCCACGAATGACCAGAGCAGCAGCTTTCGCCGCCCGAAGGCATCGCCCAGTATTCCCGCCAGCGGCGAAAAGATCGCCACGCACAACGCCGGAACCGTCAGGATCATTGGCACCCAGTATTCATAATTGGGCACCTGGCTGAATTCGGCCAGCAGCAGCGGCAGGATCGGCGCGAGCAGCACGATCGCCATGACCGACAAGGTGATCGACACCAGCAGGGACACGCCGGTCATGAAGCCCGGCTGGCGATTGTCCGTCATCTTCTCTCCCGTCCGCTTGCTGCGGAATCCTCATTTCTGTCTCATCCGCCCGGGCAAGGTGGCGGGCAATCAGAAACCCTCGCTAGGATCGTTGCGGTTTGGTGGATGGATCAGTGGCATCCGACATCATAGCTGGACAGGTCGCGGGCGAGATCAAGTTGGCCGGCATAATGCTGGCGCACACCGTTGCGCAGATAGCCTTCGCTATCGCTTAACGGGCCTGGCGAAACGGCAAAATGGGTCAACACGACATGATGGGCACCCGCATTGCTCGCCATCAGGCCAACCTCGCTAGCGTCGATGTGATGGGTCGAGAGGTGTTGGCGCATCGAGGCCTGCAGCGGCGGCGGCATATCCGGTCGGCTGGCAAGAATGCCAGCGATCAGCGGTTCGAGCGCGATAGCCTCGCTCACCAGCAGGTCGGTGTCCTGCGCCAGGTCTGTCAGCGCCGCGCTGGGACCGCTATCGCCGCTGTAAGTGATCGACCGGTCGGCATTATCAAACCGGTAGCTGAGCGAGGTGGTGCCAACCTGTTCGAGTGGGAAATCGTAGTGGGTGTTGATGCGAGCCGAAACTCGCAGGTCCCCGAGGTTTACCTCCTGCCCGTCAGCCAGTTCCGCCACAGTGATATTAGCTGCCGGATCGGCCACCGCCGCACCCGTGCCAAAGCCGACCCGTTCCTGCGGTCGCAACGAGGCGATCACGCCATCGACCACCGCGCCTATGCCCGGCGGACCGTATATTGTGATCGGAGAGGAGAAGTTATTCATCCAGCGCAAGCCGAGCACTGCAGCGAGCCCCCCAACGTGATCCCAGTGCAAGTGGCTGATGAAGATCGCATCGACATCGCCGGGGCTGCGACCGATCCGCGCCAGCTGGGTGGCGGTGCCGTCTCCGGTATCTACGAGGATTGCCCGATTGCCTACTTCAAGCAGGTTGGCCGGCTCCGACCGTTCCACCGTTGGCACCGGGCCGCCCGCAGTGCCAAGAGTTGTCCAGCGAAGTGTGGGACAAGCAACCGCAGCATCCTGGCCGTAAGCTGACCCCGACGCCGCCACAAGCAGTGCAAGGCAGCAGCAGGCAGTTCCCGATATCTTCATAAGCAATCTCCGGCGGGCCCTGCCGCTCAAGCCTAGATCAAGCTAGTCCAGCCAACCGGTTGCCACGAATGGATCACATCAATAGGTCGCCATCCAAAGGCTGGGGTTAAGCGCCAACCCTGTTGTCGCTAGAAGCCAGCGTGAGATGGCACATGCCGCCAAGCTGCCGGCTCGACTGGCCTTGCTGCAAGCCCGTTCAACCATTGCCGGAGTGGGCAACCGTCCCAACCGCGCCGTTCAAGGATCATCCATGAGCCGAGTCACCGAGATCCGCTATGTCGGCTATGCCGTTCCCGACCTGGCGGCCGAGCGCGCGTTTTACCGCGAAGTCTGGCAACTGAAAGAGGTGCGCGACGAGGACGGCCTCGTCTATTTTGCCACGCACGGACATGATGAACTGTATGTCGTGCGCCTGCGCCAGTCGGACATCAAGCGGGTGGACGTAG
>JAZKFK010000217.1:0-6415 GCA_040386475.1 Pseudomonadota bacterium
GCATCGTCCACCAGCCCGTCCTGCCCGTGACTGGTATAGGGATCGAGCGCCACGTCGGTCAGCACGCCGATATCGGAACCGCACGCATCGCGGATGGCCTTGATCGCGCGGCACATCAGGTTGTCGGGGTTCAGCGCCTCGCCGCCATCGGCGCTGCGCCGGTCAGCAGGGGTATTGGGGAATAGCGCCACGCACGGAATGCCCAGCGCCACCGCCTCTTTCGCCCGCGCGGCAATGCCGTCGATCGACCAGCGCGAGACACCGGGCAGGCTGCCGATCGGCTCCTCCACCCCGCTGCCGCTGGTCACGAACAGCGGCCAGATCAGGTCTGCCGGGGTCAACGCGGTCTCGCGGTGGAGCGCGCGGCTCCAGCCAGTGGTGCGGGTGCGGCGCAGGCGGGTAGCGGGATAGCTTGCAGTCATGGCCGTAGCTCCTGCCGCAAATCGGCGATCAGGGCAATTCGGGACGCCGCTCAGGTGGTGGTGCGGCGACTGTCCAGCCGATCAATCTCGCGCACCGGTTCCTCGCTCATCGACGGATCGGGTGCCAGCGGAGCCAGCGCCGCGCCGGGCGCCACGCGCTGCAGCAGGTCCAGCCGGGCGCGGAAGTCGGCCAGCTCGCGGCCGGACAATTGCGCGCGGGTGACGAAGCGGACCGAGGCCGGATCGACCGTGCGCCCGCCGCGATACATCTCGTAATGCAGGTGCGGCCCGGTGGAGAGGCCGGTGGATCCGACATAGCCGATGATCTGGCCGCGCCGCACGCGCTGACCGCTGCTCACCGCAATGCGGCTCATATGGCCATAACCAGTGCCCAGACCGCCTTCGTGGTTAAGGCGCACGTAGTTGCCGTGGCCGCCATGCCGTCCGGCGAAGTTCACCGTGCCATCAGTCACGGCATAGATCGGCGTGCCATAGCTGGCGCGGAAATCCAGGCCGGCATGCATCCGGGTATAGCCCAGGATCGGGTGGCGGCGCTGGCCATAACGCGAGGTAACCGGCCCCGGTACCGGCTGGAGCAGGCCTTCGCGCTGCTCGCCCACGCCCGATGCTTCGTAATAGCGGCCATCGCGGCCCCAGCGCATCATCCGCTTGCGGGGGCGACCATCGCGCACGATCGCGGCGTATAGCAGTTCGCCCGCTTCCACTTCGCCGGTGGCGGCGCGCTTGTAGTCCACAATCAGGTCGAAGCTGTCACCCGGCGCAATCTCGCGCTCCAGATCCAGCTCGCTGCTGATCACCCGCAGGAACTGTTGGACCGAGCGCGCGGGCGCCCCGGCAGCGCGGGCCGAACGGTACAGGCTGTCGCCCACCTCGGCGCGAATGCGCAAGGGCGTGGCATCGACCTTGATCGGGCGCGGATCCAGCCGCAGCTGGCCATCCTTGCGCTCCACCGCCAGTTGCAGGTCAAACCGCGCGCGGAATGAAAGCGCATCGACCGGGCGCGGCTGGCCCGATGCAGTGCGGCGACCCAGCGTGATATCCACCTGCGTGCCCGAGCCGATCTGGTCGAGCGGGATGGCTGCGGCAACCATCCGGGCGATGCTGCTGGCTTCGCCTTCGCTCACCCCGGCGCGGCGCAGCATGCGATCAAAGCTGTCGCCCTGGGTCAGCGTGGCGACCACATCGAGCTGCGGGCGTTCAGGCGCGCTGACGAGTGCCACCACGCTTTGCGTGGCGCCCATCTTGCGGCCAGAGTCGGCACCAAGCGCCAAAGGCATGATCATCTGGCTGCGCATTTCATCGCGCACGCTGTCATCGATGGTCATGGCGGGCGCCGCTTCCACCGGGGAGAAGCCCGGCCAGGCCAGCAACGCCACGGCAGAAAGGCCGATCAGCGTGCCCGCCCCGCGCAGCCACCGGCACGAACCGATGTCGACTGCAAGATCGGGGGCAAGGTCCAGCCCCGAGAGCCATAGCGAGGCATGCTCGCGCCATTCGTGATAGCGATCGGCAAAGGTGGCCACGCGCGCCTGCCGGTGAACCGAGCCCTGCCCGGGCGCCAGCACGTGCGACAGCGACAGTTGCGCGGGCGGAAAATCGCCCTGAGCCGCACCATCAGGCACCGCGTCATCACGCCGGGTGTGTAGGTCCTTGAACAAGCGCATTCCCATCCCGGATCGCGCACGCAGACTTTCGTCCGATCCCGTATACGGCGCGACCCTGTAATTGCGGGCCAGTGTGTGGCGGTTGGGTGTGCCCATATAAAGTAAATTCCGCCTTAACAGCGACCAGTCGAGTCCTCCACGCGGCGAACCGAATCAGGGTTTTCCCGCAGGAGATCGCGGCAAGGTTGTGAGTAACCGGTTGCACGCTGGCAGGCGCGTCGCCACATTGGGCGGGTTGTGAGAGCGCGTGTATCAGATAGTCGGATTCGCGCGGTGCTGGGGCCGACGAACACCGGCAAGACCCATCTCGCGATCGAGCGGATGTGCGGCCATTCGAGCGGCGCGATCGGCTTCCCGCTGCGACTGCTGGCGCGCGAGGTATACGACAAGGTCCGCGCGCTGAAAGGCGATGACCAGGTTGCCCTGATCACCGGCGAGGAACGGATCGAGCCGCCGCACGCCCGCTATCTGCTGTGCACTGCCGAGGCGATGCCGAGGAACGGCGGCGACCGGGCCTTTGTGGCGCTGGACGAGGTGCAACTGTCCGCCGATCGTGAGCGCGGGCATATTTTCACCGACCGGCTGCTGAATGCACGCGGCCGCGAGGAGACCATGTTCCTTGGCTCGGCCACCATCGAGCCGCTGGTCAAGGCACTGGTCCCCGGCGTGCAGGTGGAGAGCCGCCCGCGCTTTTCCACGCTGACCCATGCGGGATCGTGCAAGCTCAGCCGCTTGCCGCCGCGCAGTGCGGTGGTCGCCTTCTCGGTCGAGGAAGTCTACCGCGTGGCCGAACTGCTGCGGCGCTTTCGCGGCGGCGCTGCGGTGGTGATGGGTGCGCTGAGTCCGGAGACACGCAACCGCCAGGTCGCCCTGTTCCAGAGCGGTGAGGTCGATTACATCGTGGCCACCGATGCTATCGGCATGGGGCTGAACCTTGATGTCACGCACGTGGCCTTCGCCTCGCTGAGCAAGTTCGATGGCGTGCAGCAGCGGCGCTTGTGGCCCGCCGAAATGGCGCAGATTGCCGGGCGCGCCGGGCGGCACCAGCAGGATGGCACCTTTGGCGTGCTGTCGGGTGGGCGGTCGCAGGACGTGTCCTTCAACGACGAGGAAATCTACGCCATCGAGCAGCACCGGTTCGCCCCGCTGACCAAGCTGTACTGGCGCGAGGCCGAACCGCGCTTCACGTCCATCGACACCCTCATCGCCGATCTGGAAACCAAGCCAGACCGGCCGCAATTGTCGGCCGCGCCCGAAGCCATCGATCTCGCCGTGCTCAAACGCCTGGCGGAAGATCCGGCGATTCGCGCCGAGGCCACAACGCCCGGCCAGGTGCGCCGCTTGTGGGACGTGTGCCAGTTGCCCGATTTCCGCCAGCAGGGTGCGGACATGCACGCGCGGTTCGTCGCGCGGCTGTGGAGTGACCTGAAAGCGGGCCACATCGGAGCCGATTTCGTTGCCGCGCGCATTGCCGAGCTGGGTGAGGTGCGTGGCGATATCGACACACTGCAAGGGCGCTTGGCCGCAATTCGCAGCTGGGCCTATATCTGCCAGCGCCCGGATTGGGTATTGGCGCGGGACGAGATGGCTGCCCGTGCCCGCGCGGTGGAAGCGAAACTGTCGGATGCGCTGCACCAGCGGCTGACCGAACGTTTCGTCAACCGGCGAACTGCGGTATTGATGAAGACTCAAGGGAAGGATGCCGGTTTGTTGCGCGTGACTCTGGAAGACGATGGCAAGGTTGCCGTGGAGGGCCAGGTGATTGGCCACCTGGAAGGCTTCCGCTTCGTGGTCGATGCCAGCGCCGGGCAGGAGGACCGCAAGCTGCTGCTGGCGGCGGCTGAGAAGCACTTGCCCACCCTGCTCGCCGCCCGCGCCGACACGCTGGTGGCACGCGAGCTGGGCGACCTGACCCTCAGTGCCGGATCGATCATGCGCGGCGACCAGCCGGTGGCGCAGCTTGAACCCACCAAATCGCCCACCCGCTTCCGCGTGGTGCTGGAACGGGCGCTGGGCGCATTGGACCATGCCGGACGCACGCGGCTGACCGAGGCGCTGGAACATTGGCTGGAAGGCCAGTTGGCCCCGCTCGCCCCGTTGCGGGCGCTGGAGGAAGGCGCGCTGGATCCCGAGGCCGGGACCGAGGTGCGCGCCCTGCTGCTGACGCTGATCGACCGGCAGGGCACGGTGCAGCGCGGCGATGCCGGGCTGGCGCAAGTCCCTAAGGAAAAGCGTCCGCTGCTGCGCCGCCTTGGCGTCACCATCGGCGCGCTCGACGTGTTTGTGCCCGCGTTGCTCAAACCCGCCCCGCGTGAATTGCTGCACCGGCTGGGGATCGACAAGCGCGCGCTGAACCCGCGCATGGAAGCGGTGATCGATGGCGGGCGGCAGACCCCAGCGGGCTATCGCCGCGCCGGCAGGCAGGCGATCCGGCTCGACATGGCCGAAAAGCTGTTCCGCGCCGCGCATGACAACCGCGCCAGGGGCACAGGCAAGCAATTCCTGCTCGATGCCGCGCTGGCCACCTCGATGGGACTGGCAGCAGACAACTTCGCGCCGCTGATGCGCGAGGCAGGGTTTCGTCCGCTGGAGCACAAGGCGCTGCCCGAAGGCGCATTCGGCCCGCCCGCGCCGCTGCGCTGGACCTGGCGCCCGGTGCGTAATGGTGGGCGCGCCGACTCGCCCAGAGACGAACCGCGCCGCTATGCCCGGCCAGACAAGTCTCGGGCAGACAGGCCGCGGGCAGCTAGGCCTGATCAGGCGGCCAATCCTGATCATCGGGACAAGCCACAAGGCAAGCGGCCTCCGCGTCCCAAGCCCGCCGCCCAGCCGGTGAAGGAAGCAGCTCCCGCCAACAACGCATTCGCCAGCCTCGCCGGGCTGTTTGGCTGACGCTTGCGGGCGGATGTGCTGCTGTTCCGGTTGCGCCTGGCCAAGAGCCGGGCGACCGCGCAGGCGCGCATTGCCGAAGGGCATATCCGCATCAATGGCCAGCGGCTGATCGCGCGCGACAAGCGCGTGGTGCCAGGTGATGTGCTGACCCTGGCCATTGGCCCGCAGGTGCTGGTGATCGCCATTATCGCCCTGCCCGACCGGCGCGGTCCTCCGGCAGAAGCGCGGGAGTGTTATCGCATGCTTGACGCTGGCGGATCATTCGCCATAGCAGATTGCGAAAGGCCGCCGGTGCATAATGACACGGCGGAACGGATCAAAGGGAACCCGCTCACATGACCTATGTCGTCACCGACGCCTGCATCAAGTGCAAGTACACCGACTGCGTCGAGGTCTGTCCGGTCGATTGCTTCTACGAAGGCGAGAACATGCTCGTCATCAACCCGTCGGAATGCATCGATTGCGGCGTGTGCGAACCTGAATGCCCGGCCGAGGCGATCCTGCCCGATACCGAAAGCGGCACCGAGAAGTGGCTGGAGCTGAACGCCCAGTATTCGGCAGAATGGCCCAACATCACCGAAAAGAAGGACCCGCCGGCCGACGCCGACGAGTTCAAGGGTGTCGCAGGCAAGTTCGACACCTACTTCTCGCCCGAACCCGGCGAGGGCGACTGAGGCTTTAGGCCCAATGCCTTAGGCATTTCTGGCGGTCCGTCAGTGCTGACCTGTGCCCGCTCCTGCCCCGACAACGGGCGGGGGTGGAATTTTTGTTACGCCTGTGTTATATAATCCGCCACCACCGGGTTCCTGCAAGGGAATCGGGCGATAAGGAAGGCAGGTCTCCCCCTTTTCAGCGATGTCCACAAGGGAATGCATGGCCGCCGATGGATCGCGCGGTCCGGCCATCTTCTGTCGCTGCGAAAGAGACCTGACCGGCAGAGAAAGGACACTACATGGCATCTATTGCCCCCGCCTTTGATGTTGGCGATTATGTTGTTTACCCCAAGCACGGTGTTGGTCGCGTAGTCGAGTTGCAGAGCGAGGAAATCGCCGGCATGCAGCTCGAACTTTATGTGCTCCGGTTCGAGAAGGAACGGATGACGCTGCGGGTTCCCGTCAACAAGGTGGAAGCCATCGGCATGCGCAAGCTGTCCAGCGACAAGACGCTGCGGGAAGCCATGGACACGCTGAAGGGCAAGCCCAAGGTGAAGCGCACCATGTGGAGCCGCCGCGCGCAGGAATACGAAGCCAAGATCAATTCGGGCGACCTGGTGTCGATCGCCGAAGTGACGCGTGACCTGTTCCGCCCGGAAGACCAGCCCGAGCAGTCCTATTCCGAACGCCAGATCTTCGAGGCTGCTTCCAGCCGCCTCGCCCGCGAACTGGCGGCGATGGAAAAGACCGACGAGCTGTCTGC
>JAZKFK010000218.1:0-3431 GCA_040386475.1 Pseudomonadota bacterium
CGCGGCGAGGTGAAGGTGATCCTGATCAACCATTCGGACGACAACTTCCCGATCCAGCGCGGCGACCGGATTGCCCAGCTGGTGGTTGCCCCCGTCACACTCGCCAGGTGGGACGAGGTGGAGGAACTGGACGAAACGCTGCGCGGCGCGGGCGGGTTCGGGTCAACCGGCGGGCACGCGGGGCTCTGAAAGCCCGCTCAATCGAACATGAAATAGGAATAAACCACCCGGAACAGGCTCGCCACAGCGTTGCCATCTGCGTCGCGTGCAGGTTCGAACCTCGCGAAATCCAGCAATGGCCGGCATAGTCCACGTTGCTGGCGGCTTTCGAGCGGGGGCGATTGCACCACGCACTCGGTAGCCCTGCCTTGCGGATCAACCGTCACCCTGATCTGGGCGATTAGCGACACATGGTTCAGCACCATGCCTTCGGGCATGGCGAGGCGTTCCAGCAGCGTATCGGCATTGGGAAGAACTGGTGGAGTGGCTCGTGGCGCCATGCCCCAACTGGACGCCAGCTGGTCCTGGCATTGCGCCAGTTGCTCCATCGGTGTGCTCATGTCTCCCAGTTGAAAAGTAATGGCTGGCATCCGCCCGGTTTCGACCGTGATCGACGAGAAGTCCTCTACTGGCGGGATCACGACGCGCTCCCAGTCCCAGCCGCCCAGCGGGGCAAAACCGCGCACGAAGTGATAGGCCGGATCGCCCCCGATCATCAGCAGGCTGAGCATCCCGTCGCTGCCCGATCGGCTGGCTACTGCCGCCAGGTTGCGATCCTCAACCTCCGACCCGAACCGGACCCGGGCATCGATTGCCTGGCCCCGATCACGCATCACCTGCTTGCCGGTGAGCACGATCCGATACGAATCGTCTGGGCCATAAGTGTAGATATTGAAATCCGTCGCCTCATCGCCGGACCCAAATGCGCGCCACAGGCGGCACGATTCAGCGGCTTTTTCCACCTGCCACTCACCCGCAGGCTGCAACGTCGCGGCTGCGACTTGTATCGGGGCGGCAAGGCTGGTTCCAGCCACGGCCAGGCCAGCGAAGACAAATCGCAATGTCACAACCCCCGCATCCACGCCAGGAACGGACCCGACAGACTTTCGTCCGCGCTGCCGATGCTGGCGCCTTCGGTCATGTGGTTGTGGTCGCGCAGGTACAGCATCTGCGGGCAATTGAGGCGACTGCCCTCGGCGCACAGCTGGCCTTCCACCGCCTTGGCGAAAGTGTCGAACATCTCAGGGTCATACTCTGCCCAGCCGAGCAGCAATGGGATGCGACTGGTGCCAAGCCGCCGGATGGCAGGGGTAGCAGTCTGTAAGTCGGCGTCGGTGCCATAATAGGGGTGCGGCTGCTCCCCCAAAACGGGCTGGTAGATGGGCGAAAGCAGCAGCGCGCCCTTGACCGCAGCGGCTTCCGGCCCCTGCAATGCGGTGTGCTGGACATAGTCCGCCACGTGCGCCGCGCCCGCCGAGTGGCCCCACAGGAAAATGCGATCAGGGTTACCGCCGTATCGCGCGATGTTGGCACGGACCCAGGTGAGCGCGGCGGCCAGATCATCGCGGGCGGCTGGCCATTGGGCAGCCGGTGCCAGCCGGTAGTCGATGTTAACCCCGACCATGCCGTTGCGGGCCGCCCAGGCGGTGGCGCTTTGCGGGTAGTAATCGCCCTGCTTGCTGCCTTCGGTAAAACCGCCGCCGTGGACGTAGACCAGCACCGGGCGCTGTTCGCCCTCCGGTGCGGCGTTGAGGGTGTAGAGGTCCAACTTCTGCTGTGGGTCGGTTCCATAGGCCACGTCCTCGGTCAGCGTCACGTCAGCATAGGGCGGGGCGGGCACCAGCGGGGCGAAGATGGCGAAGCTGGCCGGATCGATCACGCGGCCCGCCGCACGAACTTGCGCGGACTGTTCCTCGGGCACGCCGGGCCAGGTGGTTGCCTCGGCGCTCGCCTCGGCCGCCGGTTCGCTGTCTGCGGCTGAGCAGGCCGCCAGGCCTAACGCCATGGCACTGGCCAACAGGATCCGCCGCATCATCATTCTCCCACCATTTTATACCGTTGGCGGCAGACTGCCCGATCGCGAGGACAAAGAAAAGGCGGGCCTTCCGCTGCCGGAAGGCCCGCCCTTCGTGAAACCCGGGAGACCCGGATAGCTTAGTTGCGGCCGCGCCGGACCGGCTGGTCTTCCTCGGCGATCGAGATGCGCACCGTTTCGCCCGAATTGCCGGGGAAGTCGGTAAACAGTGCCTCGACCAGGTTGGGCACCAGGTATTGCAGGCGGTTGGAGCGCGACACGGCTTCGGCCTCACCCTCGAACAGGCGCTGGCCGGTGGCGCGGTCATCTATCTTCAGCGAGGCGCCGCTGGTGTAGATGGTGTAGCTTTCCACTCCGCCGCGATCAAAGAAGGGGTCGTAGAACCCGTAGCCCCAGTTGCGGCCGGGAACATAGGCAACGCGCGAATTGCCCGCGCGGTCGCGATAGATCACCGGCTGGTAGCTGAACCACGGGTCATAGAACGGATCGCGATAGCCGAGCGACGACTGGCGCACGCGTTCGCGGCCATTGTCGACGCCATAATCGAACCGCACCAGCAGCGTGGCGTTCTCCGGCGAAGAGGCTTCGGTATAGCCGAGTGCGGCCATGCGCTCCTCCACCCGGTCGGCATACTGGGCAAATTCCAGCCCGCCGGCCAGTTCAGGATCATCCGCGACCACCGCGAAGGACTGGCCTTGCGGCGCCGGCAGCTGGCTGGCGAAGCGCGACACATCGGCGCGGAACGGCGTGGCGCAAGCGGCGAGGCCGGCCAGCAGCAAGGCACCGGCGATTACCTTTGCGCCCTTCTTGAGATTGAACCTGTGCGACATTGTCATTGTTCCACTTTCCCTTGCGGGCCTGCACCCGCCTGCGACCGCTCCACTTAGCGCGCAGGTTTTCTTATGTATGCGGCAATAGCAAGCGCGGGCTTAACCCGGCTTGAATGAACGGCGCTGGAAAAGCGTTGTTTGTCAGTAGGGTGGAGCCGTATTCGGCGCTAGCCGCGCACCAGGCCCAAGGCGTTGTAAGCCGCCGTCAACGTCGGCCCGCCAATGTCGCGCGCTTGCGCTGCGCCGCGCGCCAGGATCGCATCGAGCGATTCGCGGTCTTCCTTCAGTTCCACGAACCGCTGGCGGATCGGCCCCAGCGTTTCCACCACCAGTTCGGCCATCGCGGGCTTGAATGCGCCGAAGCCCTGGCCGGCAAAGCGCGCCAGCACGGCATCGGGCGTGGAGCCTTCCAGCGCGGCATAGATCGAGATCAGGTTGAGCGCCTCTGGGCGTCCCTCCAGCCCGGCCATCTCGCTGGGCAGCAGTTCCGGATCAGTCTTGGCCTTCTTGATCTTGGTGGCCATGGTATCGGCATCGTCGGTCAGGTTGATGCGGCTCATGTCCGA
>JAZKFK010000219.1:0-1910 GCA_040386475.1 Pseudomonadota bacterium
TTGGGCTGCACCGCGCGCATCTGCGCCATGCTGGCAAACTGCTTGTTGGCGATGGGGAACATCACCAGCCGCACCACAACAGTCAGCGCGATGATCGCCAGGCCGAAGTTGCCTACCAGGCTGAACAGGAACAGCAGGAATTGCTCCATCGGCTTGACGATGAAACGGAACCAGCCCCAGTCAATCGCCAGGCCGAACTGCTCGACACCCTGCGCCTCATAGGCGTTCAGCACGGCGCTTTCCTTGGCTCCGGCGAACAGACGAGTGGTGCGGGCAATCTTGCGGCCCGCCTGGACGGTGACCGAATCGTACAACAGAACGGCGGCATACTTGTCGCTGCCGGCCTCGGCGAAGGAGGCCTGCGTGGCCGCACCCGCCTGGGGGATCAGCGCCGACATCCAGTAGATATCGGTAAAGCCGATCCAGCCAGGGCGGCCCGGCATTTGCAGGGGACCGGTATTTCCACTTGCCCGCTGCTTGGCCAGCTCTTCGGATACTTCGTCGTAATCCCAGTCGAAATCGACAGCGCCATCGACCGCTGCGAGCGGGCCGGAATGGACGTTGAAATTGCTCGGATCGGCGGACAGGCTGGTGCGGTTGATCAAGGCGCGCGGACGCAGCGCGATCGGTCCGTTGCCGACATTGCTGACCGCCTGTTCGACTTCGATCATGTAATTTTCGTCGATCGAGAAGGTCAGTTCGAACAGCTGGCCCTGGCCGTTGTTCCAGCTGAGCTTGACCGGCGTAGATGGAGTCAGCGATCCGCCGCCGCTGGTCCACACGGTCTGCGCATCGGGCACTGCCACGCCTTCTCCCACCCAGTCAAAGCGGGCGAAATGCTGCTTGGAAGTGCCCAGCGGGGCCATGAACTGCACCGGGCCGCTATCGCGATCGATCGTCTCGCGGTGGCGGCGGAATTCGATATCGTCAACGCGCGCGCCGACCAGGTTGATCGAACCTTCCAGCGCCGGCGCATCGATCCGCACGCGGGCGGGGCTGGCCAGCTCGGTGGCGAGATTGCGGGCCACGTCGGCCTCGGTGGCGGGCGCTGCAACAGTCTCCTGCGAGGTCACCGCAGCCTGGGCCACGGGCACCTCTTCCGGCGGATACAGCGTCGCCATCAGATACTGCCAGCCAAGGAACAGGCCAAGGCTCAGCACGATGGCGAGGATAAGGTTGCGCTGGTTACTCAAGCTGATTTCCCGTCAGGCAAATTCTTTGGCAATTTCATTATTCGTACCCGCAGACCGGCAGGCGTAACCGCGAACCGGCAGGCTCAGGGCACCGGATCATATCCGTGTCCCCCCCAAGGGTGGCAGCGCAATAGACGCTTCACCGCCAGCCATCCACCCCTGATTGCACCATGTTTTTCCAGTGCCTCGATGGCATAGGCGCTGCAGCTTGGTTGATAGCGGCAGGACGGCGGCAGGACGCGGCTTGGCCCCAGTTGCCAGCCCCGGGCGATCAGGATCAGCACCCGTTTCACCGGCCATGTGCCTTGGGCACCTTGCCAGATCCGGTTGGGCGGCGCGGGCGCGATTTCTCACCTTTGCCCGCACGCGCGGCCTCCAGGGCAAATCCCAGTTCGGCCGCCATCCGCGCAAAGTCGCGCTCCACTCCGCCTTCGCGGCCTATCAGCACATGGTCATGATCGGGCAAGCCTTCAGCCGGCAGTGCGGCGCGCAGCAGTTCCCGAAACCGGCGTTTCATGCGGTTGCGGACAACGGCATTGCCAATCTTCTTGGTTACCGTGATGCCGAAGCGCAGGCCTTGCCGGTCATTAGGCCGCGTGAGCAACACGAAACCCGGCCGCGCATTGCGCAAACCGCGATTGGCGGCCAGAAAATCTGCCCGCTTGGTGATGACCGAGAGAATCACGGCGTCCTGGATAGTAACGAAAACGGGCCGCT
>JAZKFK010000220.1:0-1597 GCA_040386475.1 Pseudomonadota bacterium
CCGGTGAATGACAAGCCGCCGCGCCCGGCAAAGCGGGCCACGGCGATTGTCTCGCCGTCGATATTTTCGGGCGTAGACCAGGTCAGCTCACCGCCCGTCACTTCGCCGCCCCAGAACGGTTCGGTTCCGGTAAAGTGGATCACCTCGTCCTCGGCAATGGCAGAAAACGGCTGGGCATCGTCCACCTCGCCCGGCACGGGGAGACTATCGTCGGCCTCGCCAGCAGGGCTGTCGGGCGAGGTGCAGGCAGCCAGCAAAGCCAGCGCGGCGGGGATGACGAGGAGCGACCGCATGGCCGGTGGATAGACCATCGGATGCGCAAACGCTATGCTGAGCGGCGCGGCACCTGGTGATCGGGGAGCCCCCTTCTGCCAAGGAGACGCAAGACGATGCACCGGAGCCATGTCCGAACGCCTGGACGAGTTTGGGCGCTGCTGCCCATGATCGCGGCGCTGACCGCTTGCGGCGGCCCGGATGAAACCGCCAACCCACCCGCGCAGGAGGCCTCTGCCGCGGGTGCCGGGCCGGTTGCGGCACCTCCTGCAGACGCGCTGGTGGCGGGCACCGACTACCAGGCCACCGCTTCGGTGGTGTGCATCATCAACGGCGACGTGATCGAGGGCGGGTGCATGGCCGGGGTCAAGCGCGGCTGGACGGACGACGGCGGCGCACTGGTGGAGATCACCAAGCCCGATGGTTCCAGGCGCGCCATCTTCACCGATGCCATCGGCAATCCGATGGGGGCGGACAGCGCGGAGGCCGATGGTTCGGCAGGATGGACCATGGTCATCACCCGCGCGGGCACTACCAACGTGATCGATTTCGGGCCCGAGCATTATGAATTGCCCGATGCCCTGGTGCTGGGTGGCTGATCGTTCAGCACGCTTGATCGCCGCGGCGCTTGGCCGCACTGTGCCATCATGCTGCTGCAACTCCTGATCGCAACCGTGATGGTGCTGGTAGCTGTGATGATGCACGGAATTGGCCTGCTGGCCCTGTCGCGCCTGTTGCGCGGCGAACGGCTGGAGGAACGCCATGCACATATCTCGCCCTTGTCGCTGCGCGGGCTGCTGGTGACGCTGGGCGTGGTGCTGGGCCTGTTCGCGCTGCACGGGTCCGAGATCTGGCTTTATGCGCTGGTATACCTGCAACTGCAGGCCCTGCCCGGGCTGGAGGAAGCCGTGTACTTCTCCACCATCACCTATGGCACCATCGGCTATGACGACGACGGCTTCCACCCCGCGTGGCAACTGGTGGCTGCGATCGAAGGGATCAACGGGGTGCTGTTGCTGGGCTGGTCCACCGCCTTCTTCATTTCGCTCGCCGCCCGGCTCCGGCTGCACTAAGGAGCCGCGATGAGCGACACCGATGACTATGTGTACGACGAGGACAGCGGCGAATGGCTGCCCGCGTCCGAACTGGCAGCCAAGAAGGCTGCGGCTGATGCAGTGGAGGTCCGCGACGCCGTGGGCAATCTGCTGGCCGATGGCGACGCGGTGACGCTGATCAAGGATCTGGAAGTCAAGGGTGCCGGGCAGACGCTGAAGCAGGGGACGCTGATCAAGTCGATCCGCCTGACCGGCCACGATCAGGAGAT
>JAZKFK010000221.1:0-10518 GCA_040386475.1 Pseudomonadota bacterium
CGTACTTCTTGATGATGACGGGATCTTCCCCGGAACCCTTGTTGGAGGCCATATTCACTGCACCCCTGAATGTCATTTTTGAATGTCATTTTTGCAACCGCACAGTTCTTAGCATATGCAACATAAGAGTGCAAAAAGAAGTTAACAGCTCAAGCTCTGGCGAAGCGTTGGCCCAGGATTGTCAGCAGCTCGTATTGCGATAGCCCCGACCGCGCAGACTGGCGCGGCAAATCCATTGGAATGTCTACAAAATCGCCTGCCGCAAGATCGGGCATCGCGGTGCAGTCGACAACCGTCATATCCATCGATACCCGACCGAGGATAGGCAGTGCCCGACCCTGCGCCGAGAGGCTGTTACCAACTCCTCGCACCCGCAAAAAACCATCAGCATAGCCAATGGAAACAGTCGCGACTTCCATTTGTCGGGGCGCGGTGAAGGTGGCGTTGTAGCCCACACTATCCCCCGCACCGATGGTGCGCCGCTGGATCACCTCGGCCTGGATCTGAACCACCGGCTGGATCGACGTCGCCATCTCCGGACGGACAATGCCGCCATACAGGGCAATACCCGGGCGCGTGACGTCGAAATGATAAGGCGCCCCCAGCGCGATCCCGGCGCTGTTGGCCAAGCTGGCGGCACGGGCGCCAACCTGCGGGATAACCGCAGAGAAGCGCTGCATTTGCTGCGCGTTGAGCGGGCTGTCCTCGTCCGCGCTGGCGAGGTGCGAGAGCAGCAGGGCAACATCCAGCGCCGCCACCGCGGGATCGGCCAACTGATCACAGGCGATGCCCAACCGGTTGATCCCGGTATCGACCATCAGGCTGCAAACCCCACCACCTGCCGCTTGCCACACTGCTGCCTGCTGCGTTGAGTTGATCACCGGCAGCACGCCGGTCGCCCGAGCGAAATCAGCCTCGTCCGATGTCGTCACCCCGTGCAGCACGCAGACCTGGCTGGAGGGCAAATGGCGCAGCACGGCGGGTACCTCGCCCCAATGCGCCACGAAGAACCGGCGGCACCCGGCATCGCGCAACGCAGGCACCACTGAATCCACGCCCAAGCCATAGCCATTGGCCTTGACCGCCGCACCCGCAGCCGCCGCGCCGGACATGGCATCCAGCGCGCGCCAGTTTGCTGCCAGCGCCATAGTATCAACCCGCAGGCGCAGTGGTGCGGCGGGCAGGTCAGGCATGGTCATCGGAAAAGTCGAGCGGGGGGCCATCCTTCAGGCCCCACCAGCCAACCACCAGCGCCACCACCAGCAGCACGAAACCATACCATTGCCCGGCGTAGATATCGCCCGTGCGCGCCACGATGTAGCCCGCAATCAGCGGCAGGAAACCGCCGAAATAGCCCGCGCCGATATGGTACGGGATCGACATGGAAGAATAGCGCACCTTGGCCGGGAACATCTCGCTCAACACGCTGGCCACAGGGCCGTAAGTTGCGCCTGCCAGCAAGCCGAACACCGCCAGCAGGCCGATGATGCCAACTATGTTGGCAGCCGGCGGAACCTGCTTGGTGCTGTCATAACCCGCGTTGGCCAGCATGGCGGCAAGGGTTTCCCGATTGGTGGCACTGCCGGGCTCGCTGGCCAGATTGGCTTGCTCGCCGCCGAAGCTGACCGACAGCGAGGGCGCGGTGGTCACGTCATAGCCGAAACCCTGATCGGTCAGCACACCCATCAGCTGGCCGCATTCGCTCACCTGCGCGTCCGCCAACGGATCATAGCGACAATCCGGACCGGAAAGGACGATCGGCGCGGTGCTGGTCGCCTGGGCCAATTGCGGATTGGCCAGCGCACCCAACCCCCAGAACAGCGGGAAGATCAGCACCAGGCTGGCGACATAGCCCCACACGATCGGCTTCTTGCGGCCGATCCGGTCTGACAAGTTGCCGAAGTAGATCATGAAGCCAACGGCAAACAGCGACCCGAAGCCGACGATCAGTTCTGCCGCAGTGTCCTCAACCCGCATCGGGCCCTTCAGGAACGATAGTGTGGAGAAGAACGCGGTGTAGAACACGATTGTCAGCCCACAGGCGACGCCGAACAGCGCCACGAAGATGCGCTTCTTGTTGCCGGGATAAGTGAAGCTTTCCACGAAGGGATTGTGCGACATCTCGCCCGCTTCCTTCATCGCGCGAAATACCGGGCTCTCATTCAACTTCAGGCGCATCCACAGCGATACACCAAGCAGCACGATCGAAATCAGGAACGGCACGCGCCACCCCCATGCGGCAAAGGCATCTGGCGGGATCAGGAAGCGGCATGCCAGCACCACCAGCAAGCTGAGAATGAACCCGCCGACAACGCTGGCCTGGATGAAGCTGGTGTAGAACCCGCGCTTTCCGGACGGGGCATGTTCGGCCACATAGATCGCCGCGCCGCCATATTCTCCGCCCAGCGCCAATCCTTGCGCGACGCGCAGCAGGATCACCAGGATCGGCGCGGCATAGCCAATCGATTCCACCGATGGCACGAAGCCCACTCCGGCGGTGGCAATTCCCATCAGCGTCACGGTCACAAGGAAAGTGTACTTGCGGCCCAGCTTGTCACCCAGATAGCCGAACAGCACCGCGCCCAGCGGGCGGAAGCCGAAGCCGATGGCGAAGCCCGCCCAGGTCAGCAGTAGCGAGAAAGTGGCATTGTCAGCAGGAAAGAATGCCTGGCTGATGAATGTGGCCAGCGTGCCGTAAATGAAAAAGTCGTACCATTCGAACACTGTGCCGGCAGAGGACGCCGCGATCACGAGACGGATTTCCTTGGCGGTTGGCTCACGCTCCGCCGTTGCACTGGTAATGCTGGTCCCCAAACTGCTGGTCATTGATCCCCCCGGCACGTGTTTGGCTGGGGTTAGCTGGCTGCAGGCGCGCTGGAAAGAGCCGCGATGGCTGCCTTCCACGGCAAGGCGATGGCTCCATGGCGCGCGGGATAACTGCGCGCGGGCTCCAGCATGGCCAGACCCGGCCAATCGGGCAGCGGCGCCTCACCTTCCAGCCAGCCTTCGATCCGGTCATGTACGCCTTGCAAGGTGGCCAGATCGCAGCCGATTGCGTGGCGGGCGAAGAGCGCGGCGGATGCCTGGCCCACAGCGCAGGCGCGCACGCGCAGGCCCAGCGTGTCGATATGGCCCGCGTCGTCCAGCGCCAGGTCCAGCGCCAGTGTGCTGCCACAGGTTGGTGCGCGCGCTTCGCCATGCAGCGGCAGGTTTTCCATGGACGGCCAACGAGCCAATTCCAGCGTCAGGGCCAGCAGTTCTGGCGTGTAGAGGCGGGCGGCGTTCATCTATTCGGCCTCGCCATCGGTGCGATGTTCGACCCGCGCGCGCCGCTCCTCGATCAGCAGCACCATCGCTTCGGAACTGGCGTTGACGAATGGATAGGTGCGTGCCGAGCTGATCCACAGCGGGCGGCCGCTAGCGCCCCACACCGCGTCATAGCCAAGCACCAACAGCGAGAACGCCATCACCACCACGATGACGCCTTTCACCGCGCCGAAACCGAAGCCCAGCACCCGGTCAATCGGTCCCAGCACCGATGCGCGGGCAGACTTGCCGGCGCGGGTCGCGACCAGGCGGAGGACAGCATAGGGGATCAGCAGTAACAGCGAAAACGCCAGCAGCGAGGCGCTGATCGGTCCGCCGGTATAGGCAAATATCAGCGCAGTCAGATCGGTGTGCAGCACCCGCACGGCCAAAACTGCCAGCACCCAGGCCGCCAGCGAAAACAGTTCCTGCACGAAGCCGCGCATGAAGCCGCCTGCCGCAGCCACCCCCACGATCAGCAGCACTATCAGATCGAATGCAGTCATATGCCGCCAAGCCTATGCCGATGCCATCACCCGGTCAACGAGTGCCGCAAGCCCGCCGAGGCCGGAATAGCGCAATTTCTGCCCGCCCTCACCATCATCACGGCGGTCCTCCTTGGGCCCGCAGGCCTGATCGAACCCCAGCTTGGCGGATTCCTTAAGCCGCAGGTTGCCATGCGCTACCGGCCTTATCTCCCCCGACAACGCGACTTCGCCGAACCAGACAGAGCGCATCGGCAATGGCTTGTCGGCCAGCGCAGAGACCAGCGCGGCGGCCACGGCCAGGTCTGCCGCCGGATCCGACAAGCGATAGCCCCCGGCCACGTTAAGATAAACTTCGGCCGATGAGAAATTAAGCCCACAACGCGCTTCCAGCACGGCCAGCAGCATGGCCAGGCGCCCGCTGTCCCACCCCACCACCGCGCGGCGCGGGGTGGCACCCGATTGCAGGCGCACGATCAGCGCCTGGATCTCCACCAGCACCGGGCGTGTACCTTCCAGTGCGGGAAACACCGCGCTGCCGGCCACCGGCTCATCCCGCCCGGTGAGGAATAGCATCGAAGGGTTGCCCACTTCGGTCAGCCCCTGCCCTTCCATGGCGAACACGCCGATTTCGTCCACCGCGCCAAAGCGGTTCTTCAATGCGCGCAGGATGCGGTACTGGTGACTGCGTTCGCCTTCGAAGCTCATCACTACGTCGACCATGTGCTCCAGCACGCGGGGGCCAGCGATGGTGCCATCCTTGGTCACGTGGCCAACCAGCACCAGCGCGACATCGTTTTCCTTGGCATAGCGGATCAGCTCGAAAGCCGATGCCCGCACCTGGCTGACCGTTCCGGGCGCGCCCTCGATCATGTCGGAATGCATCGTCTGGATCGAATCGATCACCACCAGAGCAGGCGGCGGCCCATCGGCCAGCGTGGTGAGGATATCGCGCACAGAGGTGGCCGCGGCCAGCTTCAGCGGCGCATCAGCCAGCCCCAGCCGGGTAGCCCGCAGGCGCACTTGCCCGGCGGCTTCCTCGCCGCTGACGTAAACCGCCATGCCGCCACTGCGCGCCACCGATGCTACCGCCTGTAACAACAGCGTGGATTTGCCGATGCCCGGCTCCCCACCCATCAGGATCGCACTGCCGGGCACGATGCCGCCGCCAAGCGCCCGGTCAAATTCGGCAATGCCAGTGCTGCGGCGGGTAAGCGGCGCGGTTGGTACGTCCAGCGCCTCCAAGGCAATCCGCCGACCACCGGCCGACAAGTCATGCTTGGCAGCAAAGGCCGTTTCCGGCGCATCCTCTGTCAGCGTATTCCAGGCGTTGCAATCGACGCATTGCCCCTGCCAGCGATGGGTGACGCTGCCGCATTCGGTGCAGACATATCGGCGTTTGGGCTTGGCCATGAAAACACGCGTAACGGGAACATAGGTGGAACGCAATTGCCAATCGCCAATCTTGCCGCCACAAGTGCCTGATGCGCCAAAAGGAACTCCGCATTGCCCTGATCTGCTATGGCGGCGTGAGCCTGGCGGTTTACATGCATGGCGTGACCAAGGAGATATGGCACCTGGCCCGCGCCAGCCGCGCGTTCCACGCGGGCGAGGACATCGGCAGCGGCAGCGCAGCAATCTATCGCGAGATGCTGCACCATATTGCGCAGCATCAGGATCTGGCCTTGCGGGTCTTGCCCGATATCCTCACCGGCGCCAGCGCGGGCGGGATCAACGCGGTGTTCCTGGCGCAGGCTATCCACGCCGGCCAGTCGCTCGACCCGCTGACCGAGCTATGGTTGGAGACAGCCGACGTTGACCGCCTGCTCGATCCCGAAGCCGATGTGTGGACCCGTGCGACCAAGTTCTGGGCGCCCCCGGTGGTCGAATGGCTGCTCTCCCGCCCCGGCAACGTGGTATCCGAAAGCGTCGCTCCGGAAATGCGCCGCGAAGTGCGCAGCAAACTGTCCCAATTCGTCCGCAGCCGGTGGTTCCAGGCGCCGTTCTCGGGTTACGGCTTCTCGTGCCTGCTGGCCGATGCGCTGCAGGCGATGGAGCAGGCACCATGCGGTTCGCCGCTGTTGCCGCCCGGCCTTCCGCTGGACTTGTCGGTAACTACCACCGACTTTCACGGCTATCGGCAAGTGCTCCACCTCAACAGTCCGGCGCAAGTTGAAGAGAGCGAGCACCGCCTCACCATCGGCTTCCGCAGCCGCGTGCCGCAGGCGGCGGGTCATGCGCTCGCGCCCCTGACGGAACTGGTGCTGGCGGCACGTTCCACCGCCAGTTTCCCCGGCGCGTTCCCTCCCCTCCAACTTGCCGAGATTGACCGGTTGGCACACGACCGGGGACTTGGCTGGCCCGACCGGGCGGGCTTCCTGGCCCGCATCATGCCGTCCCATCCCGGGGAAGCTGAGCGCGAGGAGGTGGCGTTGATCGACGGCTCGGTGCTGGTCAACGCGCCGTTCTCCGAAGCCATGGGTGCCTTGCAGGATAGGCCAGCCCAGCGCGAGGTGGACCGGCGGTTCGTCTATATCGATCCCACGCCGGATTCCGGAGCGCGCAAGCCAGGCGAACCGCGCGAAGTGGGCTTCTTCCGTGCCATCTTCGGTTCGATCTCGTCAATCCCGCGCGAGCAGCCGATCCGTGACAACCTGGAAGCGATCGAGGCGCAATCGCGCGAGGCGGCCCGGCTGCGGCGGATGCTCGATGCCTTGCGCCCCGATGTCGAACGCGCGGTAGACAGGTTGTTCGGCAATACCTTCTTTCTCGACAGCCCTACCCCGGCGCGGCTGGCATCGTGGCGGCAGAAAGCGCAGCAGGCGGCTGCCGAGCAGGCGGGCTATGTGTTCCATTCCTATGCCCAGGCCAAGTTTGCCGGAATCGTTGACCGATTGGCGCGGTTGGTGCTGGCGCACGCCTCCAGCCTCAAGGCGCATGATGCCTTTACGATGGCGGACCGGCTGGCCAGCCATCTCGATGCGCATGGTCTCTCAGGCCTCGCCGCTAGCAAGGGCGGAGCGAGCGATGAAGCCATCGCCTTTTTCCGCGCGCACGACATCGGATTCCGCATCCGCCGCCTGCGCCTGATCGCCCGCCGCCTGTCACGCGAATGGGACGATGATCCCGCCCTGACCGATGCCGATCGCGATGCCGCGCGCGATGTGATCTATCGCATGCTGGCGCTGTATTTCGTTCGCGAGGGCAGCGATTTCCTTGGTCCTGAATTCGCCGCCACCGCAGAACGCGTCCTTATCGATCCCGGCTATGTGCTGGACGAACTGGCGCGGGCGCGCGATCTGGCAGGGCTGGATCACCAGGCCGAGGCGATGCTGGCGGAAGGGCTGGAAGCCATGCCCAAACCACTGCGCCGCAAGGTCTTGCTCGCCTACCTCGGGTTCGCGTTCTACGATGTCGCCACCCTACCGCTGCTACGCAATGAGGGAATGTCCGAGTTCGACCCGGCCAAGGTCGATCGCATTTCACCCGAGGATGCCTCATCCATCCGCGAGGGCGGCACGGCAGCAACCTTGCGCGGGATCGAATTCTACAACTTCGGCGCCTTCTTCAGCCGCGCCTATCGCGAAAACGATTACCTGTGGGGTCGCCTGCATGGGGCGGAGCGGATGGTGGATCTGGTCTGCTCGGCGATGATCGCACCGCTGCAACTCGCTGAGTGCCGCGCAATCAAACGCCGCCTGTTTCTGGCCATCCTTGACGAAGAGGAGGGCCGACTGCGGGCCGATCCATCGTTGATACCCGGATTGCGCGCGGAAGTTGAAAGCCGTTTTGCTACGGCCTAGCCGCGATGGGCGTCAAGGCTGGCCCAGACGGCAGTGACGAAGGCATCGTCGTTGATAAAGCCCTGCGGATTGTTGGTCAGCCCCGCCACGGGCCGCTCGGACAGCGCCTGCTCCAGCGTCTTACCGCTGGCCCGCATGGCCTTCACCCGGTCCACCCCGGTTTGCACCATGGTGCGGAAAGCGATCAGATCCGACCGTGTGGCCAGCGGGCCGTGTCCCGGAATGATCACCGTCTGCGCGTCAGTCATGCCGATTACATGCCCCAGCGAGTTGAGCAGGTGTTCGACATTACCGCCGGAATCGACATCGACGAATGGCCAGCCGGACTGGTGCATGAACAGGTCGCCCATGTGGACCACGTTCGCTTGCCGCCAGCGCACCACGCTGTCGCCATCTGTATGACCACCGCCTAGAAACATCACGTCAATGGTATCGCCGTTGAAGTGGAACGAGAGACCCTGGCTGTAGGTGATGACCGGCAGGGCTGCCGCCGGTGCGGGCGGGGTAACATTGCCCACCACTGTACCGCCCGCTGCCAGGCGACGGCGAACATTGTCCTGCGCCAGGATGATCGCCCCGGCGTTGCCGAAATTCTCATTCCCGCCCGCATGGTCGAAATGCCAATGGGTGTTGACCAGGTACTTGACCGGCTGTCCGCCAAGTTCGGTGATCGCTTGCTGGATCTTGCCGGTTAGCGGTGCGAACTGATCGTCCACAATCAGCGTGCCATCGGGGCCGTGGCTGACGCCTATGTTTCCGCCATTGCCGAACAGGGTGGCCACGCTGGGCGTGATCGGGGTGGCGGTGACCTGCACCTGCGCCATGTCCTGCTGGGCAACAACGGCGGTGGCGCACATGGCGGCGCCGATAAACAGCGCAATGCGGGCATAGTGGCGCATGGGTGATCCTCTCCTGCGTTTTGCAGGAGAAGCTATGCCAAACCGTACCGCTTGTCGATCAGCCCGAAAACGCATCCTTCAACCGGTCGAAGAAACCGCGGCTTTCGGGGCATTCCTCGCCAGTCTCAGTCTCGCGGAATTCGCACAGCAGTTCCTTCTGCCTGGCGGACAGCCTGGTGGGCGTTTCCACCTGCACTTCCACCACCAGATCGCCGCGTCCGCGGCCTTGCAGCACGGGCATGCCAGCGCCACGCTTGCGCAACTGCTTGCCGGACTGGATGCCCACGGGAATATCGATCGTATGCGTCTCGCCGTCGAGGCCGGGAATGTCCACGCTTCCACCCAGCGCCGCGGTGGTGAAGCTGATCGGCATGCGGGTAAACAGCGCAGTCCCTTCGCGCTCGAACACAGGGTGTCGCTTGACCTGGATGAAGATATAAAGATCGCCTGCGGGTGCGCCTTGCGGACCCGCCTCGCCCTTGCCCGACAAGCGGATGCGGGTGCCGTTGTCGACGCCGGGCGGAATATCGACCTGCAGGCGCTGCAACGTATCGCGGCGCCCTTCCCCCCGGCAATCGCGACACGGGCTTTCCAGCACTTCGCCGCGCCCGTGGCACACTGGGCATGGCCGCTCGATCACGAACAGGCCTTGCTGCGCGCGCACCTTGCCGTGACCGTGGCAGGTATTGCAGCCGCGCTTGCTGGTGCCGGGCGTGGCGCCAGTACCCGAACAAGTGTCGCACGCGGTGGCGACCTCCAGTTCGATCTCGGTGGACTTGCCGTCGAAGGCATCCTCCAGCCCGATTTCCATGTCGTAGCGCAAGTCTGCGCCGCGACGCGGCCGTGCGCGCCCGCCGCCAAAGGAGCTGCCGAAGATGGTCTCGAAGATATCGCCGATGTCGCCAAAGTCGGCGCCGCCGCCAAAGCCGCCCTGCCCGCCGCCGCCCTGCTGGGTGAAAGCAGCGTGGCCGTAGCGATCGTAGGCAGCCTTCTTTTGCGGATCCTTCAGGCAATCATAAGCCACGCTCATGGCCTTGAAGCGCGCCTCGGCCTCGGCGTCGCCGGGGTTGCGATCCGGGTGATATTGCATGGCCAGCTTGCGATAGGCGCGCTTGATCGTGTCACCATCCGCATCGCGGGTGACTTCAAGCAGCTGGTAAAAGTCGATTTCTGCCGAAGACATGCGGCCCCCTCAAAAACCTGCCGCCACCGGCACATCAGTACCGGTGGCGGACTGGTCTCACATCAGGCTGGTTAGCCCTTTTTCTCGTCGTCGACCTCGGAGAACTCGGCGTCGACCACGTCTTCTTCAGGGGCAGACGACCCGCCGGTGTCACTACCGGACTGGGCGGTAGCCTGATCCTTTTCATAGATCTGCTGGCCCATCTTCATGGCCGCTTCGGTCAACGCAGTGGCCTTGGCGGTGATGGCCTCGGCATCGCCACCTTCCAGCGCGGTCTTGACCTCGGCAATGGCGGCTTCCACCGCTGCCTTGGTATCCGCGTCCACCTTGTCGCCGTTCTCGTCCAGCTGCTTTTGCGTGGCGTGCACCATGCTGTCAGCCTGATTGCGTGCCTCGGCGGTGGCGCGGCGCTTCTTGTCTTCCTCGGCGAACTTTTCGGCATCCCGCACCATCTGGTCGATGTCGGAGTCCGAAAGGCCACCCGAAGCCTGGATGCGGATCTGGTGCTCCTTGCCGGTACCCTTGTCCTTGGCCGAAACGTTGACCAGGCCATTGGCATCGATATCAAAAGTCACTTCGATTTGCGGCACGCCGCGCGGAGCGGACGGAATGCCGATAAGGTCGAACTGGCCAAGCAGCTTGTTGTCTGCCGCCATCTCGCGCTCGCCCTGGAACACGCGGATCGTTACCGCCTGCTGGTTGTCCTCGGCGGTCGAGTAAGTCTGCGTCTTCTTGGTCGGGATCGTGGTGTTGCGATCGATCATGCGGGTGAACACGCCGCCCAGCGTCTCGATGCCCAGCGACAGCGGGGTCACGTCGAGCAGCAGCACGTCCTTCACATC